>CAZGOL010000027.1:9293-20400 GCA_964527755.1 uncultured Ottowia sp. | reverse complement strand
CCCGTGTCTCATGTCCGGCAGTCCCGCAAGCAGCACCCGGTCATGGGGTTTGACGGGCTGGCGAAGCGTCGAGCGGCTTTTCGATTCGGCATTCGGCTCGGCCCTCAATCCGCTGCGTCACCTGGGCGCGCTCGGCTTTCTGGCGCTTTGGCTGCTGGTGGCCAGCGGCTTGGTGCTCTACATCCTGTTCGACACTTCGGTCACCGGCGCCTACGAGTCGGTCGAGCGGTTGGCGCACCTGCCGCTGGGCTCAGGCCGCCTGCTGCGCGGCATGCACCGCTACGCAGCGGACGTGCTGATGCTGGTGATGGGGCTGCACATCCTGCGCGAATGGCTGCACGGCCATGCGCGCGGGGTGCGGCGCTTTCACTGGCTTACGGGTGTTCCGCTGGTCATGTTCTGTTTTGCCAGCGCGATCGGCGGCTTCTGGCTCGCCTGGGATCAGCTGAGCCAGTATTCGGCGCTGGCGACTGCCGAGTGGCTGGACGCGCTGCCCCTGCTCGCGGCGCCGTTGGCGCGCAACTTCCTGTCCGTGCATGCGGTCAGCGACCGCCTGTTTTCCCTGCTCATCTTCGTTCACGTGGGCGTTCCGCTCCTGTTCCTGTTCGGGCTGTGGTTTCACATTCAGCGCGTGACGCAGGCATCGGTGATGCCGCCGCGTCCGCTCGCGCTGGGCCTGGTGGGCGTGCTGGCGCTGCTGGCACTGGCCCATCCGGTGATGAGCCATGCCCCGGCCGCGCTCGATCGCGTGCCCGCGTCGCTGCGACTGGACTGGCTGCTGCTGTGGTTGCATCCGCTCACCGACGCCACTTCCCGCGGCTTCACCTGGGCGCTCGCGGGAGGCGGGCTGCTGGCGCTGCTGATACTGCCATTCCTGCCTCAACCGAAGCGTCCGGCGGTGGCGGTGGTGGATCCGGCCAACTGCAGCGGTTGCCAGCGCTGCTTCGTCGATTGCCCGTACGCCGCCATCACCATGGTCGCGCATCCGAGCCGGCGGCCAGGGCACCTGCTGGCTCAGGTGGACGCCGACCTGTGCGTGGGCTGCGGAATCTGCGCTGGTGCCTGCCCGTCATCGACACCGTTTCGCGGCATCGAACAATTGGTAACCGGCATCGACATGCCGCAACTGCCGGTCGATGCACTGCGTCGCCGCCTGCGCGATGGCCTGGCCGCGTCGGCCGCCGAGCGTCCGTTGGTGATGTTCACGTGCGAGCACGGTGCGTGCGGCACGGAGGTCGAGGCGGTTGACGTGCAGGTGCACCCGCTGCTGTGCGCCGGCCAGTTGCCGCCCTCGTTCATCGAATACGCCCTGCGTGACGGCGCTGCCGGCGTGCTGGTGGCCAGTTGCCGCGAGGGTGGATGCGAATTTCGCCTGGGTGAGCGATGGACGACCGAGCGCATGGCGGGCCGGCGCGAGCCGCATTTGCGTGCCCAAGTGCCGCCGGAGCGTGTCGAACGGGTTCCAGCCGGCCCAGGCGATGAAGGGATATTGAGCCGCGCGGTGCAGCGCCTGCGCGAGCGCGTGCAGACTCTGTCGATTCCAAAGAAGGCAAGCAACCATGAAACCATCCATCGAACCCGCCGCGCCTGAGACGCGGTCCACCGGCACCGGCGGGCCCCTGCAATGGGGTGGGCAGGTGATTCTCTACGGCCTGTTCGCGCTGGCGATCGGCGTGTTCTCGCAGTGGCCAACTTACCATCCGCTGGCCGCTGACCAGGCGGAGATCAAGATCAGCGTCTCGCGCCTGGGCCAGCCGGTGGGCGAGTGCCGGCGGCTGAGCGAGGCCGAACTGGCCAAGCTGCCACCCAACATGCGCGATCCGGTGCAATGTCCGCGCGAGCGCTCGCCGCTCACGATGGAGGTTGAAGTGGGTGGAACCACCGTGCTCAAACGGGTGGTGCAACCCACGGGTCTGTCCAAGGATGGCGCGGCCTCGATCTACGAGCGGCTGGTGGTGCCCGCCGGGCCGCAGAAGATCGACGTGCACTTCAACGACGACGTGCGCCCCGGTGCCAAGACGTACCACAGCGAGGCCGCCGTCGATCTGAAGCCCGGGCAGGTGGTGGTGGTCGATTTCGACGCCGGTAAAGGCGGCATCATCTTCGAATGAACACCGAGACCGTTTTGACTTCGCGTGGCGTGCAGGCCGGTTCGGCGCCCGCACGGGATGGCCGGGTGACGGCGTCCACTCCGGCGCGGTATGTGCTGCCCATGATTACCGGCGAGGGTCGCGCGCTCGCGCGCGCCTGGCTGCTGCTGGCGCTGGCGGCCCTGCTGGGTTCTGGCTTGTTCTCGGTCCTGCTGGTGCTCGCGCGCACTCCGGGCGTCAATGCCTGGCTGCCGGCGGGTGACTTCTTTCGCGTGGCCCTGGTGGTGCACGTCGACTTGTCGGTGCTGGTGTGGTTCGTTGCGATTGCCGGCATGCTGTGGAGCGTCAACCTGCGACCGTTCGGTTCGGTGCGCGGCCGGGTGTTGGCACGCCTGCCTTTGCTGCTGTGCGGTGGTGGGGCTTTGGGAATGGCCCTGGCGGCCTTTGTCGATCCGGGCGAGGCGGTGATGGCCAACTACATCCCGATGCTGGACAGCGCCACGTTTCGGGCCGCGCTCTGGGTGTTTGCGGCGGGTGCGCTCGTGCTGGTGCTGTTGACGATGGTGCGCACGGTGCCGATCGGCCCCGCGATCGATGGCACCGGCGCGCTGCGCTTCGGACTGCACGCCAGCGCGGTCGCGGCCGGCGTGGCGCTGCTGGCGTTCGGCTGGTCGCTGGTGGTGGTGCCGACCGCACTGCCGGCCAAGGCGTATTACGAGATCCTTTACTGGGGTGGCGGTCATGCGCTGCAGTTCACCTGGACCTTGTTGATGCTGGTCTCGTGGCTGGTGTTGGTGCAGGCGTGCGGCGGCCAGGTGCCCCTGAGTTCGCGCGTGGTGGTGGTGCTGTTCGCGATCGCGCTGATCAGCGTGTTCGTCACGCCGCTGGCGTACCTGATGCACGACGTGAGCACGGTCGAGCACCGTGACCTGCACACCTGGGCGATGCGTTTTGGTGGGGGTCTCGCGATCGCGCCTTTCGTGCTTGCGGTGTTGCTGGGACTGGCCCCGCTGCGCGGCCTGACGCCGACCCGGCGGCCGTTGCGCGCGGCGGTGCTGACCTCCATGCTGTTGTTCATCGCGGGCGGAGTGATTGGCCTGACGATCGAGGGCAGCAACGTCAAGATCCCGGCGCATTACCACGGTTGCATCGTGGGCGTGACGCTGGCGCTGATGGGCATGATCTACCGGTTGCTGCCCGAGCTGGGATACCGCGCGCCCGCTGGGCGTCTGGCGGTGGTGCAGCCGTGGTTGTATGGCGGAGGGCAACTCCTGCACATCATCGGGCTGGTGTGGTCGGGAGGCTACGGCGTGCAGCGCAAGGTGGCGGGCGCCGAGCAGGTGCTGCGCAGCACCGGCGAGGTGGCCGGCATGGGTCTGATGGGGCTGGGAGGCTTCCTGGCCATTTTGGGGGGCTTGCTGTTTGCCCTGGTGGTGATCCGCGCGATGCGTGGTGCAAATGGAGTCGCCGCGCGCGTGACGGAGGAACTGAAATGATCGGGATCGTGCAGCGCGCCCTGCGCTTGGGCTTCATGGCGATCGAGGCGGTGTTCAACCGCGCATTCGGCGATCGGATGAACCCGTTCTATCACCTGGGCAAGATTTCGTTTTTCCTGTTTTGGGTGATCGCAGCCACCGGATTGGTCCTTTATGCCTTCTTCGATACCAGCGTTGAAGGCGCTTACCGATCGGTTGAAGCCGTTACGCATGGCGCCTGGGGCCTGGGGAGCCTGATTCGCGGGCTGCACCGGTACGGGTCGGACGCGATGGTGCTCACGATGCTGCTGCACATGCTGCGCTACTTCGCGTTCGATCGCTTGCATGGTTTCCGTGCCTTTTCGTGGGTCACGGGCGTCGGCCTGCTCTGGCTCACCTACATCTCGGGTGTCAACGGATTCATGTTGCCCTGGGACCGCCTGGCGCAGTTCGTCACGCAGGCGAGTTTCGAGTGGCTCGACTGGCTGCCTGGATTCCAGGGGCGGCTGATCCGGAACTTCATCCTGCCGGAACACGTCACCAACCGCTTGTTCTCGCTGCTGGTGTTCATGCACATCGGCGTCCCGCTGGTGCTGCTGCTGATGATGTGGGTGCACGTGCAGCGCGTGCCCAAGGCCAGCACGCAACCGCCGCGGCCGATCACGCTGGCCCTCATGGCAACTCTGGTGGTGGTGTCGATTGTCGTTCCGGTGGCAAGCCAGGGTCCGGCCGACCTGCACACGACGCCGCTTGCATTGACGTTCGACTGGTTTCTGCTGACGGTCTTTCCGCTGATCCAGACACGCTCGCTCGGCTTGCTGTGGGCGATGGTGGTGGGTCTCACGCTGCTTGGTGTGGTGCTGCCATGGCTGCGCCTGCACCGGGGCCCGAAGGTCGGCCACAGTCTGACGATTCATCCCGGTCCGGCGCGGGTCTCGGCGCGGGCCGACGAAACGCTGCTGGAGGCCGGACTGCGTGCCGAACTGGCGCTGCCGTACGACTGCCGTTCGGGCGGCTGCGGCGTCTGCCTGTGCACGGTGCTGAACGGAAAGGTCGATCTGGGGCCGTATCAGGAAGCGGTGCTTACCCCGGCGATGCGGGCGCGGGGTCAGGCGCTGATGTGTTGTGCGGTGGCGCTGGAAGACGTGACGTTCGAAGTCGATGGCGTGACGTCGCTGACGCCCGACGACAGCAACGTCATGCAACATTGGCTGGGACGGGTGCAGCGGATGGAACGGCTGTCGCCCGAATTGATGCGCCTGTTCATCCAGTTGGCGCCTGGCAAGACGCTGAAGTACGCGGCCGGTCAGTACATAAACATCATCCTGGACGACGGTGCCAAGCGCGCCTTCTCGTTTGCCAAGGCGCCACCCGATCCCAACAAGCCGTTTCCGCTGCCGGAAGACAGCGTGATCGAACTGCACGTGCGTTTGATTCCCGGTGGACGCTTCACCACGCAGGTGTTCGAGCAGATGCGGGAAGGTGACGAGATCAAATTCGAAGGCCCGATCGGGCGCTTCACCCTGCAGGAGAGCGAACGCCCCATCCTGATGATCGCCGGTGCCACGGGTTTCGCTCCGATCAAGAGCATCCTGGAAGATGCCTTCCGGCGCGGCGTGCGCCGGCCGATCGAGTTGTACTGGGGCGTGCGCAAGGAGGGCGACCTGTACCTGCAGGACCTGGTCAACGGCTGGCAGGCCGAGCACGCCAATTTTCGCTACGTCCCGGTGCTGTCGGAGACGCCGGACGATGAGCCGTGGAGTGGCCGGCGCGGTTTCGTGCACCACGCGCTGCTGGCCGATCACCCCGATCTCAACGGCTACGAGGTGTACGCCTGCGGCTCGGTGCGCATGGTCGAAGCCGCGGTGCCCGACTTCCTGGCGCATGGATTGGGAGAGGAATTCTGCTTCTCCGACGCTTTCGTTCCGACCGCAGAACGTACGCCGGGGTAGATGTTGGGGCCAGCGCCAACCGCTCATCCGATGTCCACGCGCAGGCGGTGCTATTGCTATGCTAATAATAGCTGCTGTGGCAGATGGAGTGTGCCAAATCGGCGGTTTTGAATGGTACCAATGCCCCGCAACCCGTCGCGCCGTTATCGGGGCACCAGCACCGCCGCTCCCTGGAACCGTCCCGCTCGCAGATCGTCCAACGCCTGCTGCGCGGCTTGCAGCGGATATGCGCGCGTGTGCACTTGCAGCGGGGGCAGGCTCGGCAGCGCCGAGAAGAATTCGTGCGCGTCAGCCCGAGTGAGATTGGCCACCGAGAGCAGTTGGCGTTCTTGCCACAGCAGCGCGTAGGGAAAACCGGGGATGTCGCTCATGTGGATGCCCCCGCACACCACACGCCCACCCTTGCGCACCGCCTTCAACGCCAGCGGCACCAGTGCGCCGATCGGGGCAAACAGGATGGCGGCGTCGAGTGGCTCTGGTGGCGTCTGTTCGGAGTCGCCGGCCCATGTGCAACCGAGCCCGAGCGCATGCTCCTGCGCGGCCGCGTCGCCCGCGCGCGTGAACGCGTGCACGCGCCGGCCCTGTGCAATCGCCACCTGGGCGATCAGGTGTGCGGCGGCGCCGAAGCCGTACAGGCCGAGCACCCGGGCGTCCTTGCCCGCCAGGCGCAGGCAGCGCCAGCCAATCAGCCCGGCGCACAACAGGGGCGCAGCACTGGCGTCATCGAGTGCCACGTGATCCAGTGGGACGCAGTAGTCGGCCCGCGCCAGCACATGGGTTGCAAAGCCGCCGTCGCGCGTGCAACCGGTGAATTCGGGTGCATCGCACAGATTTTCCTGACCAGTCAGGCAGTAGCGACAGCGTCCGCAACTGCCGCCCAGCCACGGCACGCCGACGCGCTGGCCCAGGCGCAGCTGGGTCACGCCGGCGCCCAGGGCGTCGACGATGCCGACGATTTCGTGCCCCGGAACCACCGGGAAACGAGCCATCGGGAGGTCGCCGTCCTGCAGGTGCAGGTCGGTGCGGCAGACGGCGCAGGCGCGCACGCGCAGCCGCACGACTCCGGCCCCGGGCTGGGACGGTGCACGTCGTTCACTCTGCAACGGCTGGCGCGCCCGGCGCAGCACCATCGCCAGGGTGCTGTCGCCGTCTGCGTCGGTGGCGCTCATGGACTCGGCGCAATGTGAACTTCAGGCCACATCCATGCCGTTGGCCCGCTTGATGTCGATCGTGGCGGGCTCGGCAAGAAAGGCCAGAAAGGCAAGCGCCGCATCCGGCTGGAGCGCGCGGGTGCCCACGGCGCCGGCAAAGATGGTGGTGATCCGCACGGATTCCGGCAGCGGGCCGATAACGTCGATGCCCGGCAGATCCATCAACTCGCTGCGTTGCTGGAAGCCCAGCTCGATCTCACCGCTGGCAATCAACGCACCCACGGGTGTGCCTGGCGGCGCCACGACCAGCTTGTCCCGGATTTGTCCGGCGATGCCCCAGTCCTCGAACAGCCGGCCCAGCGCCACACCACTGGGTCCGGTGGAGCAGCCCACTGTGCGTGCGGACAGTACCGCGTGCCGCAGCGCTGCCGCGCTGCCGATATCCGGTTGTGGCGCGCCGGCGCGCACGGCCACGGAGACCTCCGAGCGCACCACGTCCACACGCGTGCCCGCCAGCACGTGCCCATCGGCCATCAGGTGATCGATCGAATCCGAGCCGAGCAGTACCACGTCGAAAGGTTCCCCCGCCTGCACGCGCCGGGCGGCGTCGACTCCGCCGACCGCCTCCAGCTGGATGGGCTGCCCAGGATGGAGCTGCCCGTGCAGCTGGGTGAGTTCCACCAGCAGCCTGCGGGTGGCCATGGAAGAAATCAGGTGCAGGGCGGTGGCGGGCATGGTGGTGTTCGGTCTGGACGCTGAAACGTGCGATGGCGCGGCTGCTTCCGACGCCGTCGGTGCGGGTGCGCCGAACGGGGTGGCGTCGTGGCGGCCACCCATTGTCGCGCGGCTTGGTTCGGCCGAGGCGTGCGACGAGTTTGCGGCTCGACACACTCAAACGGGCCTGAAGCGGGCACAATGTCTCACGCATCCATTTGCAGGAGACTCGCCATGCAGACCGTTGCCGAGATTTTGAATGCGCGCCATGGAAGCTCCCTGGCGACCCTGCCACCCACGGCCACCGTGCGTGACGCCTTGCAGCTCATGGCCGATCGCAACATCGGGTCGGTGCTGATCGTGCAGGGTGATGCCCTGCTGGGCATCTTCACCGAACGTGACTACGCGCGCAAGCTGGCGCTCAAGGGCTTGGCGTCGGCCGAAACCATGCTGGCCAACGTGATGACCACGCGTCTGTACGTGGTCAGTCCGCGCCAGACGGTGCAGGAATGCCTGGGCGTCATCACCAAGGGGCGCATGCGCCACCTGCCCGTGGTCGATGGCGGCCAGCTGGTCGGCCTGGTGTCGATCGGTGATCTGGTGAACGCCGAGCTGCAGGCACAGCGTTTTCTGATCGAGCAGATGGAGAACTACATCGCCGGCAGCATGGGCTGACGGTGGATGGGGGCATGACGCGGATAATCCGCGGTCATGGCCACCCTGGTTCTCGGCATCGAGTCGTCCTGTGATGAAACCGGCGTCGCGCTGGTGCGCACGCGTGACGGCCGTGCGCCGGAGTTGCTCGCGCACGCATTGCACAGTCAGGCGGCGATGCACGCGGAATACGGCGGGGTGGTCCCCGAGCTGGCCAGTCGAGACCACATTCGCCGGATCATCCCATTGACCCGTCGGGTGGTGGAACAGGCAGGGCTGGCGCTGCAGGTGATCGATGTGGTGGCGTACACGCGCGGGCCCGGTCTTGCGGGTGCCTTGCTGGTGGGCGCCGGCTTCGCGTGCGCGCTGGGCGCCGCGCTGGGCAAACCGGTGCTGGGCGTGCACCACCTCGAGGGCCACCTGCTGTCGCCATTCCTGAGCAACGATCCGCCGTGCTTTCCATTCGTCGCCCTGTTGGTCAGCGGCGGTCACACGCAATTGATGCGCGTCGACGGCGTCGGCCGCTACGAGTTGCTGGGTGAAACCATCGATGACGCCGCCGGCGAGGCCTTCGACAAATCGGCCAAATTGCTGGGTTTGGGGTATCCAGGCGGTCCGGCGTTGGCGCGGCTGGCCGAATTCGGTGACGCGACCGCCTATGACTTGCCCCGGCCCCTGTTGCGCAGTGGGGACCTGGATTTTTCGTTCGCCGGGCTCAAAACCGCCGTGCTCACGCGCGCTCGCGAATTCGAAAGCCAGCCGTGCGAACAACCCCGCGCCGACCTGGCCGCCAGCACGCAGGCGGCAATCGTCGAGGTGCTGGTGAAGAAGTCGCTGGCGGCGCTCGAGCGCACGGGATTGCAGCGGCTGGTGGTGGCCGGCGGCGTGGGTGCCAACCGGCAGTTGCGCGCCGACCTGGACGCGGTCTGCGCGCGGCGCGGCGTGCGCGTGCATTACCCAGAGCTCGAGCTGTGCACCGACAACGGCGCCATGATCGCGCTGGCGGCGGCCATGCGCATCGAAGCTGGCGTGGCGCGACCCGTGCACGACTACGCCTTCGACGTGCGCCCGCGCTGGCCGCTGCAACGGATCCAGGTGCCTGAATGCCCCGCTGCGTGAACGGTCTGCGCGTTAGGATCGCTGTTTTCCCGGGAAGTGCATTGGTCCCTGCATTCATTCGACTCGTTCGCAACGTCGCCACCGTCGCCGCGTCGGTGGCCTTGCTGGGTTGCGCAACGCTCGGCAGCGCACCCAAGCCGCTCACGGGATATCAGCCCGAAACCTTCGAAGCTTCGACCCACGTGCGCTACTACGGCGCGTCGCCGGAGCGCACCTGCGAGGCGGCCCGGCGCGCGCTGCTGAGCCAGGGCTACGTGGTCACCGCGACGCAGGCCGACCTGGTCAGCGCGCGCAAGTATTTCCAGCCCGACCGAGACCACCACGTGCAACTGGAATTTCGCGTGGTGTGCGTTCCCGAAGGCGAGGGCGCCAATGCCAGCATGGCCTTCATCAGCGGACTGAAGGACCAGTACGTGGCGCGCCGGGTGAAGGATTCGGCATCGCTCGGGGTGGGTGGCCTGGGGTCGTTTTCGCTGCCGCTCGAAGGTGCAATGGACTCGATGGTCAAGGTCGCCAGCGAAACCATTACCGAGGCCGAGGTGTACGACCGCCTGTTCGACCTGCTGGGCGACTATCTGGGGCGGATCGGTCCGGTGTCGGCGAGCGCCGGTGCAGGCCCCGCGCGGCGCCATTGAGAGCGTCTTTTCTACAATCGACGCCTCGCGCGCAACCCCGAGGGCGTGCGCATCCCCGATTGTGATGATTGCATCCCGTTTCATTTCGCGGCGCGCACTCCTGCAAGCGGGCGTGCTCGCCACAAGCGGCGTCACTGTGCCAGCCGCGGCGCGGGGACCGGGGGAGACCGAGCCGATCCGGCTGGCGCTGATCGAATCGCTCAGTGGATCCTTTGCGAACACCGGGGAAGCGGTCACGCGCAATCTGATGCTGGCCATCGAACAGGTCAATGATCGCGGTGGTGTACGCACCGCGCAAGGCCGATGGCCGTTGTTGCTGCAACGGTACGACAACAAGGGTCAGGTCGAAGAGTCGCTGGCCATGCTACGCGCGGCGATCGATGGCGGTTGCCGGTTTGTGCTGCAGGGCAATTCGTCGGCTGTCGCGGCCGCGTTGATCGATGCAATCGACAAGCACAACCAGCGGGAACCCGCGCGGCGCGTGGTGTTCCTCAACTACTCGGCGGTCGATCCGGTGCTCACCAACGAGCGCTGCAGCTTCTGGCACTTTCGCTTCGACGCGCACGCCGACATGCGCATGTCGGCGTTGATGGAGGTGCTGCGCGAGGACACCGCGCTCAAGGACATTTACCTGATCGGGCAGGATTACAGCTTCGGCCAGGCCGTGCTGCGCGAGGCGCGGCGCCAGCTGGAGCGCCAGCGACCCGACGTGCGCATCGTCGCCCAGGAGTTGCACCCGGTGGGGCGCATCAAGGATTTCATGCCCTATGCCGTCAAGATTCACGCCACCGGAGCGCAGGCCGTCCTGACCGGCAACTGGGGGAGCGATCTGACCCTGCTCGTGAAGGCTGCGCGCGACGTCGGTTTCGAGGGGCGCTTCTACACCTTCTACGGGAATGCGCTGGGTGCGCCAGCGGCGATCGGCGAGGCGGGTGTCGGCAAGGTGGTGGCGGTGGCCGACTGGCTGCCAAACGTCGCCACGCGCGAGAGTGCGGCGTTCTACGAGATGTTTCGCCGCCGTTTCCCGCGCCCGCAGGACGACTACGTTCACCTGCGCATGTTCATGCTGATCGAGGCCCTGGCGCAGGCGATCGAACGCGCGCACGGGGTCGATCCGTTGGCGGTGGCGCGCCAGCTTGAGCGTGCTGACGTCACGCTCGCAGGCCGGCGCGGACGCATGCGCGCCACCGATCACCAGTTTCAGCAGCCGTTGGTGGTGGGGGTGATGGAGCGCAAGGACACGCCGGGCGTACGGTTCGACGTGGAGGGTTCGGGTTACGGTTTTCGCGTCGTGCGCGAAATCGGTGCCGAGCGGGC
>CAZGOL010000027.1:0-9193 GCA_964527755.1 uncultured Ottowia sp. | reverse complement strand
TGCGTGCGCTCGATGGTGCAGCCGGCCGCCATGGCGTGGCCGCCAAAACGCAGCAACACGCCCGGATGCCGCTTGGCCACCAGGTCGAGCGCGTCACGCAGGTGAAAGCCGGGGATCGAGCGGCCCGACCCTTTCAATTCGTGCGCCCGCCCGAGCGCGCCGCTGGTGGCGAAGACGAAAGTGGGCCGGTGCAGCCGGTCCTTGAGCCGCGCGGCGACGATGCCGACCACGCCCTCGTGAAACTCGGGATCGAACACCGCGAGCGCGGCGGGCGGCTCCGCCGCATCGTGGCCGGGCTCCCCAGCGATGCCCGTTTCGCCGCCTTGCGACCGGGAGCGCGCGTCCTTGGGCTCGACCAGGATCCGGTCCACGATCCGCAGGGCCTGCTCGCGCATGTCGCTCTCGATTTCGCGCCGCGCCCGGTTGATGCCATCGAGGAGGGTGGCCAGCTCGGTGGCGCGCGCCTCGTCGTCTGTCAGCAGCAGTTCGATGCCCAGCGTCATGTCGGCCAGGCGTCCGGCGGCGTTGATGCGCGGGCCCAGCGCAAAGCCCAGGTCGAAGCTGCTGGCGTTGCGTGCCTCGCGCCCGGCCACGGCGAACAGCTGCGCCAGGCCCGCCGGCATCTGCCCGGTGCGCATGCGCCGCAGGCCCTGCGCCACCAAACGGCGGTTGTTGGCGTCCAGCCGCACCACGTCGGCGACGGTGCCCAGCGCCACCAGCGGCAGCAGCGTGTCCAGCCGCGGCTGGCTGGCCGCATCGAAGCGCCCGCGCGCGCGCAACTCGCCACGCAACGCGAGCAGCACGTAAAACATCACGCCGACGCCGGCCAACGCCTTGCTCTCGAACGTGCAACCCGGCTGATTGGGATTGACGATCACGTCGGCCGCGGGCAACTCGGACCCGGGCAGGTGGTGGTCGGTCACCAGCACCTGCAGGCCGAGTTCGCGTGCACGCGCCACGCCCTCGGTGCTGGCGATGCCGTTGTCGACGGTGATCAGCAGATCGACGCCGCGCGCGGCCACGCGCTCGGCGATCGGCGGGGTCAGGCCGTAACCGTCGGCCACGCGGTCGGGCACCAGGCAATCGACGTGGCGTGCGCCCAGCATCTTCAGGCCCCGCAGGCCGACGGCGCAGGCGGTGGCGCCATCGCAGTCGTAATCGGCCACGATGCACAGGCGCAGGTCGTGCTCGATGGCGTTGGCCAGCAGGGTGCCCGCCTCGGCGGCGCCCTTGAGCCCTGCCGGGGGCAACAGGCGAGTCAGTCCGTCATCCAGCTGGTCGGTGCTGTGCACGCCGCGCGCGGCGTACAGGCGAGCGAGCAAGGGATGGACGCCGGCCTGCTCCAGCGTCCACACGGCGCGCGGTGGAACGTCTCTTACTTCTATTTTCATAGCTGCTCTGGCAAGTCTGCCACGCGCCAGGGGCGGAAAAGGCTTGCAATTCGAAAGCCGGCACCACGCCCGGGTACGCCGGTGCGTGCCCGATGGGCGCCGCACAGGGTCAGGCGCGCGTCGCCGCCGCGCATGAGCAACTGGTGCAGGTGCGCCACGCTGCCTGCGTCGATGGCCTGCCAGGCGGCGCGTCGTGCCTCGGGGTCCTCGCCGGCCTGCGTCAGCGCGGTTTCCACGTGCACCACGCCTGAGGGCGCGGGGCGATGCTCCAGCACCCCGGCGCCATCGATCCACAAGGCGTTGACGGACCATTGGCCGGCTTGCTCACGCGCATCGTTGACCGGGTGCTGCTGGAGCAGCATCTGCCACTCGACCTGCAGCCGTCGCAGTCGCGCGCCCTGCGCGGTGTCGGTCGTCAGGGCCAGCGCTTCGCGCGCGAGCGGCTCGCGGTTGGCGCGTCGCATCGACCAGGTGCTCAGGTTGCGCAGCAGCTCGCCCTGGGCCAGCCAGGCGTCCGGACGAACGTAGCGCAGCGCGAGGCCGTCTTCGTGCATCAGCGGTTGCAAGGCGGCCAGCAAGGTGCGCGATTGGGTCTCGTCGAGATCGAGCAGCCCGGGTTCGAGCAGCGTCACGTGGTCCATGCCCATCTGCCAGTGGCAGGGGTGAACCCAGGCACATGGCACGCCCGTGGTGCCGCTCTCGAAGGCGGCCCACGGCACTTGTCCAGGCGCGCCGGGCAGTCCGTGCGCGCTTGCCAGTGCTCGCTCCAGCGGGGTGTCGGGGTCGTCGGGTGCGCAGGCGATCGTTGCCTGCGGGCGCAGGTGGCGCAGCACGGCTTCGAGCTGGGGCAGGGGAGGCAGGGCGGTTTGGGCAACCCCTTCAGGCAGCGGCAGAGTGACGTCGGCGATCAGCAGATGCAGTGACTCGGCGGGTGGCGACATGGGTCGGAATTGTCGGGGATGCGAGAATCCCTGCCTTCGTCGGCGGATCACCGCTCGCCGCGTCACGTTCCATTCATGTCCTGGACCCGTCGATTGCCCTACGAGATGCTGATCGGCTGGCGCTACACGCGCGCCGGGCGATCGACGCGGCGCAACGGCTTCATCTCGTTCATCTCGGCGGCGTCGATGCTGGGCATCGCGTTGGGCGTGGCGGCGCTGATCGTGGTGCTGTCGGTGATGAACGGCTTTCGCAAGGACGTGACCGACCGCATGCTGAGCATCATTGCCGACGTCGAGGTGTTCTCGGCCGATGGTGGCGCGTTGCCCGATCCGGCACTCACACTGGCCGAAGTGCGCCGCAATCCGCAAGTGGTCGGTGCAGCGCCCTACGTGGGCGGACAAGGCCTGCTGGCGCGGGGCGAGGCGATGCATGGCGCGATGGTGCGCGGCATCGATCCCGCGATGGAACCCCACGTCACCGAGGTCGCCGCGCAGCTGAAGGACACGCTGCTGCCGCAACTGACGCCCGGCCGCTTCGGCATCGTGCTGGGAGCCGATCTGGCGCGCAAGCTGGGATTGCTGACGGGCGACATGGTGACCCTGATCGCGCCCAGCGGCCAGATCACCCCGGCGGGCGTCGTGCCGCGCCTCAAGCAGATGACGGTGCTGGGCACCTTCAGTTCGGGTCACTACGAGTACGACTCGGCGCTGGCGCTGATCAACATCGAGGACGCCGAGCGCATCTTTCGTCTGGAAGGGCCCACCGGCATCCGCCTGAAGCTGCGCGACAGGAACGACGCTCGCGAAGTGGCCGAGCAACTGGCGCAAACCCTCAGCGGCCGGCTGCTGATCCTGGACTGGACGCGCCAGAACCGCACCTGGTTTGCCGCCGTCCAGTTGGAAAAGCGCATGATGTTCATCATCCTCACGCTGATCGTGGCGGTGGCGGCGTTCAACCTGGTCAGCACCCTGGTGATGACGGTGCAGGACAAGCGCGCCGACATCGCCATCCTGCGCACGCTGGGCGCCAGCCCGGCAAGCATCATGAAGATCTTCATCGTGCAGGGGGCGCTGGTGGGCGTGATCGGCACGCTGGCGGGCCTGGCGCTGGGTCTGGCCATTGCGTTCAACATCGACGTCATCGTGCCGTTCCTGGAGCGCCTGTTTCACGCCAGCTTTCTGCCCAAGGAGGTGTACCTGATCAGCCAGATGCCGAGCGACCCGCAGGCGGGCGACATCGTGCCGATTGCGGTGATTTCGTTGCTGCTGTCGTTCATTGCCACCGTGTATCCGAGCTGGCGTGCCAGCCGGGTCAACCCCGCCGATGCGTTGCGCTATGAATAACATAGCTGTTCCGGCATATCCACAAAGCGCTGAAGCTGTATTGCGGACTGAAAACCTGAGCAAGCGTTTTCAAGAAGGCCCGCTGGATGTCACGGTGCTGCAGGGCGTCGATCTGAGCGTGCAGGCCGGCGAGACGTTGGCCATCGTCGGTCATTCGGGCTCGGGCAAGAGCACGCTGCTGCATTTGCTGGGAGGGCTGGACGCGCCCACTGCGGGGACGGTGCGCCTGATGGGACAGGACTTCGCCCGCCTGTCACCCGCCGCGCAGGGCCAATTGCGCAATCGGCACCTGGGCTTCGTCTACCAGTTTCACCATCTGCTGCCCGAATTCAGCGCGCTCGAGAACGTCGCCATGCCACTGTGGCTGCGGCGCACCCCGCGCGCGCAGGCGGCCGAAACTGCCGCGCGCATGCTGGCGCAGGTGGGTCTCGGGGAGCGGCTGCTGCACCGCCCGTCCGAACTGTCGGGCGGCGAGCGCCAGCGCGTGGCGATCGCCCGCGCACTGGTCACCCAGCCGGCCTGCGTGCTGGCCGACGAGCCCACCGGCAACCTCGACCGCGGTACCGCCGATGCAGTGTTCGAGCTGATGCTGCAATTGGCCGCGCAACGCGGCACGGCCTTTGTGCTGGTGACGCACGACGAGGCGCTGGCGGCGCGCTGCGACAAAACCTTGCGCCTGGTGCAGGGCGTGCTGCGCGGAGCAGCGTGATGCACGCGGCGCATGCCCGGTCCGGCGAGCGTGCGCGAGCGCGCCGCGGAAACCGGATCAGAGGATGCGGTTGAACCACAACAGCGAGAGTCCCGCCGCCAGCAGCGCCAGCAGCGCGCCGGCCAGGGCGAACAGTGCCGTGACCTCGGTCTCCTTTTTCTCCAGGGTCAGGCGCGTGGAGAGGTTCTGGTACACCTTCTTCAGGTCCTGCGCGGTGCCGGCGTAGAAATACTCGGCAGCGGTCTTCTGCGCGATCTGCTTGAGGGTTTCTTCATCCAGCCGCACGCGCATGGACCAGCCCTCGAAGCCGATGATTTCGCCATCGACCGTGCCGATGCCCACGGTATAGACCCTCACGCCGCGCTCGGCCGCCATCTTGGCCGCCTCCAGCGGATCGACGCCGGTGGTGCGCTGCCCGTCGGTCAGCATCACGATGGCCCCGGTGGTGTAGGAGCCAGGCGGCACCGGGATGAATTCGTTTTGCCGGGGCGGCGGCTGGTCCAGTGAGCGGCCCATGCCGCCGCGCATGCGGTCGAAGCTCAGTTGCTGCAACTCGATGCCGGCATTGGGAAACAGTGTGGCCAATGAAATCACGATCGCGTTGCCGGTGGCCGTCGCGCGTTGCAGTTGGAACCGATCGATCGCGGACACCAGATCCTCGCGGTTGAGCGTTGGGCCCTGCGCTACCTGGGCCGAGCCAGCGAACGCCACGATCGCCACCTTGATGTCGCGCGGCAACTCCCTCAGGAACGCCTTGGCGGCCTCCTGCGCGGCCACCAGCCGGTTGGGCTCGACGTCGGTGGCACGCATGCTGGCCGACACGTCCATCGCCAACACGATAGTCTGCTGGTTGGACGGCAGCGCCACCACCGCCACCGGCCGTGCGCTGGCCAGCAGCAGCGCCGCCAGCGCCAGCAGCATCAGAAGTGGCGGCAGGTGCCGGCGCCAGCCAGGGCCGCGCCCGATCGCCTGGCGCACGATCGACAGGCTGGCGTAGCGCACGGCGAGCTTCCGGCGCCGGCGCAGCAGCCACAGGTAGAGCAGCACCAGCAGCGGCAGCAACAGCAGCAGCCACAGGAACTGCGGCCAAAGGAAGCTGGGCTGCGGGAGCGCCGCGGGCCAGGCAAGAAAGGCGGGCCACTCGAAATTCATGTGAATACCCGGAGAACCTTCATTGTGACGCGGTCAGCTGCCCTTGCGAAGGTGTGCGGGCATGCCGCCGCCGGCGGCCAGGCGGGTACGCTGGCGGCGCAGCTCGGCAAAGCGCACGATGGACTGGAGCAAATCGTCGTCGGTGGACAACTCCAGCGCGTCGACACCCGTGTGGGCCAGCGCCTGGCGCAGTCCATCCTCGCGCTCGGCGGCCAACCGGACAAAGCGCTGGCGAAAGGCGCCATCGTGCGTATCCACCAACAATTGCTCACCCGTTTCGGCATCGCGCAACGTCAGCAGACCGAGATCGGGCAGTTCGCGCTCCAGCGGATCGAGCAGGTGCACCGCCACCACCTCGTGGTGGCTGGCCAGCCGTGCCAGTGGTTTTTCCCACCCTGGCGCACTGATGAAATCCGACACCACGAACAGCGTCGAGCGACGATGCACCAGGTTCGCGGCCGCGCCCAGCAAGTCCGCGAGCCGGGTGGTGGCCGGCGCATCCGCAGTCGTAGACCCGGGGCGATGCCCGATCGCGTGCAGCAGGTGCAGCACGTGCGTGCGGCTGGCACGCGCCGGGATCACCTGTTCGATCTGCGTGCCGTAGAGCAGGGCGCCCACGCGGTTGCCATGGCGCGTGAGCAGCCGCGCCAGCACCGCCACGAACTCGGCCAGCACCTGACCCTTGCGGCGCGCGCCCGATCCGAAATCCACCGATGCACTGAGGTCCAGCAGGAACCACGCCGCCATCTCGCGGTCTTCGGTGAACACGCGCACGTGCGGTTGCTGCAGGCGTGCCGTCACGTTCCAGTCGATGTGGCGCACGTCGTCGTGCTCCTGATATTCGCGCAGGTCGGCCAGGTCGAGCCCGCTGCCGCGCATCAGCGTGCGCACGTCGCCCTGCAACAATCCGTCCAGGCGCCGGATCACCGTCCATTCGAGCCGACGCAGCATCTGCTGGGCATTGGGAGCGTTCTCGCTCGATGTGGCGCGAGGCGTGTTCGGGACGGCGTGGGGCCGGGGCCGGTTGCGACGCAGCCAGTTGCCGATCATGGAGTGCTCCGCGCCGCCAGCCTCACTCCGGCGCCCCAGTCGCGGCCGCGCTCACGCTCACGTCGCGCGGATCGGTGGTGGTTCTCATGCCGCCAGCTTGTCGTGTTGCAGTGGTCGCGGCGGTGGTGACACCTTGGCCATCACGCGCAAGACGATCTGGTCGGCCGTCATGCCTTCGGACAGTGCCTCGTAGGAAAGCACCAGTCGATGGCGCAGCACATCGGGCACCAGGTCGCTCATGTCCTCGGGCAGCGCGTAGCCGCGCCCGCGCATCAGCGCCAACGCCCTGGCGCCTTCGATCAACCCGATCGTGGCGCGCGGACTGGCGCCATAGCTGATCATCGGTGCGAGGTCCGGCAATTCGGCCTGAGCGGGCGTGCGCGTGGCCGCAACCAGCCGCACGGCATACTGCATCAACGCGGGGTCGACGTACACACGCCGGGATTCGCGCTGCAGGTTGGACAGTTGATCCATGCTGGCCACCGCCTGGACTTCGATGCGCGGGCCGGTCACGCGCTGCGCGATGACGAACTCCTCCTCGTCGCTGGGATAGTCGACCAGCACCTTCATCATGAACCGGTCCACTTGTGCTTCGGGCAACGGGTAGGTGCCTTCGGTTTCGATGGGGTTTTGCGTCGCCATCACCAGGAACGGCTCTGGCACCAAATGCGTCTGACCCGCGATCGTCACCTGGCGCTCCTGCATCACTTCCAGCAGCGCGCTCTGCACCTTGGCGGGTGCCCGGTTGATCTCGTCGGCCAGCAGCAGGTTGGCGAACACCGGCCCCAGCGCGGTGCTGAACTCTCCGGTTTTCTGGTTGTAGATGCGCGTGCCGATCAGATCTGCGGGCACCAGATCGGGCGTGAACTGGATGCGACGAAACTGCCCCTGCAGCACGCTGGCCAGTGTCTTGACGGTGAGCGTCTTGGCAAGCCCCGGCACGCCTTCCACCAGCAGGTGGCCGCCGGCCAGCAGCGCCACCATGACGCGCTCGAGGAAGCGATCCTGTCCGACCACCACGCGCTTGACCTCGTAGAGCAGGCGCTCCATGAGCT
The DNA here is from genome assembly GCA_964527755.1 of uncultured Ottowia sp. Taxonomy (GTDB): domain Bacteria; phylum Pseudomonadota; class Gammaproteobacteria; order Burkholderiales; family Burkholderiaceae_C; genus Ottowia. The sequence goes on along the minus strand of CAZGOL010000027.1, from coordinate 1,551 downwards.
CGGCGGTGTTCGGGTTGGGCTCGAAACGATTCGTCTCGCTTGGGTTCATGAACACGGGCTCCGGAAAGTGGGTTCAGAAGGGCACCTGGCCGGCGCCGGCGGCGGCGTTCTCGATCGGCACCGCGAAGCCGATGCCCAGAAACGTGCGCGCGGGGGTCGGGTTGAGGATGGCGGTGACGATGCCAACCACCTGGCCGTCGAGCGTGACCAGTGGTCCGCCCGAGTTCCCCGGGTTGGCGGCGGCGTCGAACTGGATCAGGTTGCTCATCACCTGGCCGCCTTCGGGTGAGCGGAAGCCGCGACCCAGACCCGATACCACGCCTGCCGAAACCGATGGACCAACACTGAATGGAAATCCGATCGCCACCACCCCATCGCCAGGCTGCAGATCTCCGGTCGAACGCATCGTGGCGGCCTGCAGGTCATCGGGGATCTTTTGCGCGCGCAGCACCGCGAGATCGTTCTCGGGCTGGATGTTGACGATGCCTGCTTCGCTCTCGAGTCCATCGGCGAACGTTACCGTGATGCGTTCCGCTCCCTGAACGACGTGCAGGTTGGTCAGGATCGTTCCATTGTCGATGATCACCACCCCAGTGCCGATGCCGCGGCCAAGCTCGCTCTCGCCCCGCCTGTTCTTGCGGCCTTCGATCACGCCCTCGACCCGCACCACCGATGGGGCCACCGCGGCGGCGGCCCGCGCCGTCTGCGAAGGCAGCTCCTTGTGGACCAGCGTGTGCAGAACGGCGGCATCGATGTCCTTCTGCGTCAGTGCACGTTGTGCCGGATGGTGCCAACCGCCCAGTGCCAGCGCCAGGGCGACCGTCAAGACGCCTATCGCGCCCCACAGGGCACCGGGGTGGCGCGCGACGCTCGCCAGCCGCGAGCGCAGTCGCACAGGTGGCGGGCGCTCCAGGGGCGATTCGTCGGACCCCGACCAGGGTGACATTTCGGCAGCCAGCAGCGGCGTGACGGGGGTCGATCGGCTGTAGAGGGCGGTTCGACGCATGGACGCATCCTCGGGCGACTTGAAGGCGACAAGGTGCACGGTATCACGGTTTCGCGGCGGCAGGGCGGTGACCGCCAGGCAGCAGCGATGGCTGCGCTTGCTGCCCGGATTCCACGCTGGTCGCATGGGGTTCGCACTCGGCTATCGTGCACGACGGTGTGCTCTGACGGCCGTGTGGCAATCGCAAGGGTGTACCGCGGAGAGACGAGATGAATCTTTCGATCGAGCCGGGGAGCGCGGGTGCCACCGTCGCCGCCGACTGGATGCCCGACTGGTCGGTCGCGCCGCCTGGATGGGACTGGCTTGCCCAGGACGGCAATGGATGCTGGTACTGGTACCGCACCCGCCCGGTGAGCGGTTGGGCGGGCGACGTCTGGCGCTCCAATTCGCGCCATCAGCAACTGGCCGGTCGTGGGCGCCCGAACCCGGCGTGGTTCAACTCGCTCCAGCATCGACCGGCACCCTGAGCTGTGCACGCCGGCCGGCGGCAACGCTTGGCGGAACGCGGTTCTGCGGCCGGGCAAGAAAAAGATTCGCCCAATTAG
>CAZGOL010000026.1:0-22622 GCA_964527755.1 uncultured Ottowia sp. | reverse complement strand
TATGATCGGCGCCGCGCATGTCCGACCGCCTGAACCTCGCCCAGCAAGACGCCGTGAACCACCTGCGCGGCCCCTGCCTGGTGTTGGCCGGCGCAGGCTCGGGCAAGACGCGGGTAATCACGCACAAGATCGCGCGCCTGATCCAGACCGGGGTGGACCCCGCCAACATCGCCGCCATCACCTTCACCAACAAGGCCGCCGCCGAGATGCGCGAGCGCGCGCGCGGCCTGGCGGGCAAGGCCGCGGGCGAGGTGCTGATCTGCACCTTCCACGCGCTGGGCGTGCGCCTGCTGCGCGAGGATGGGGCCGTGCTGGGCCTCAAATCCCAGTTCAGCATCCTGGACAGCGACGACGTGCTGAGCCTGCTGAAGGACTGCGGCACGACGACGGATGCCGCCACCGCTCGCCAGTGGCAATGGACCATCAGCGGCTGGAAGAACGCAGGCCTGAACGCTGCTGCAGCCCTCGCTCAAGCGAAGGGCGAGGGCGAGCGCCAGACGGCCCTCTTGATGGCGCGCTACGAGGAACGTCTGACGGCCTATCAAAGCGTGGACTTTGACGACCTGATCGGCCTGCCGCTGCGTTTGCTGCAAAACCATGAGCATGTGGCGCACAAGTGGCAAGCGCGACTGGCCCATGTGCTGGTGGACGAGTACCAGGACACCAACGCCACCCAGTACGAGCTGATGAAGCGGCTGGTGGGCGCCGCCGGCGCCTTCACCGCCGTGGGCGACGACGACCAGAGCATCTACGGCTGGCGCGGCGCCACGCTGGACAACCTGAAGCGCCTGCCGCAGGACTATCCGCAGTTGAAGGTCATCAAGCTGGAGCAGAACTACCGCTCCACCAGTGCCATCCTGCGCGCGGCCAACAACGTGATCGGCCCCAACCCCAAGCTGTTTCCCAAGCGGCTTTATTCCGAGCTGGGCGAGGGCGAACCGGTGCGCGTGGTGGACTGCGACCACGAGGCGCACGAGGCCGAGCGCGCGGTGGCGCGCATCCAGAGCCTGCGGCAAACGTCTACAGCCAAGGAGTGGCGCGACTTCGCCATCCTGTATCGCGCCAACCACCAGGCCAAGGTGTTCGAGCAGGCGCTGCGCCGGGCGCAGATTCCGTACAAGGTTTCGGGCGGGCAGAGCTTTTTCGACCGCGCCGAGATCAAGGACCTGTGCGCCTGGCTGCGCCTGTGGATCAACGAGGACGACGACCCGGCCTTCCTGCGTGCCGTCACCGTTCCGAAGCGCGGCATCGGCCACCAGACGCTGGGCGCCCTGGGCGAATTTGCCGGCAAGGCGCACCTGTCGCTGTTTGGCGCGCTGTTTGCCCACTCGCTGCCCGCCGCGCTGCCGGCGCGCGCCATCGCCAGCCTGCACGAGTTTGGCCGCGCGCTCAACGACTTGCGCCACCGCGCCAGCCACACGCTGGGGCACGAGGCGGCGCGCACGTTCTTGACCGACTGGCTGAAGGACATCGCCTACGAGCAGCACCTGCATGACAGCGCCGACAGCCCCGCCCAGGCCGCCGCACGCTGGGCCAACGTGCTGGACTTTTGCGACTGGATGGCCGGCCGCTGCGGCGGCCAGATCGAGGACGCCGCCGGCGTCAGCCTGCGGCAAGAGCCCAAGAGCCTGCTGGAGGTGGCACAGACCATCTCGCTGATCTCCGCCCTGAACGAGCGCGAGCAGGACCCCAACGTGCTGACCCTCTCGACCCTGCACGCCGCCAAAGGCCTGGAGTGGCCGCACGTGCTGCTGGCCGGCGTGAACGAAGGCCTGCTGCCGTTTCGCCCCGACGAAGACGCGGGCGCCGCCGCGCAGGCCGCGCGCATCGAGGAAGAGCGCCGCCTGATGTACGTGGGCATCACGCGCGCGCGGCAAACCCTGGCCGTGAGCTGGACGCGCCGGCGCAAGCGCGGGCGCGAGGTGGTGGCGGCCCAGCCCAGCCGCTTCATCGCCGAGATGGCGCTGGATGAAGCCACCGTGCGCGAAGACCCGCGCGAAAAGCTGAAAGCCCTGCGCGCCGAATTCGCCCGCCGCGCGGCCGCTCCCGCCGCCACGCAGCCGCACGAAGCCCCCGGATGAACGCACCATCGATATCCCGAAATGCTTACATATTGATAGCTGTCGCGGCTTTGTCCGCTTGCGCGACGGACCATAATGATCTGAAAAGCAGCGTGCCCGCGGAATCCGCCGTGCGCGCGATCAATCCGGCCTGTCCGGATCTGGCCGGCTGGAGCGCGCGCCAGCTTTACGGCGACTGGGACGTGGAACTGACCGACCTGGGCGAGCGCGGCCGGGTGACGTTGCGCCGACACCCGGAGTTCGGCGAGAGCCTGCGCGGCGAGTTCAGTTATGGCGGCCATGTGTCCATCGCCTCGGGCGACATTGAGGAAGGCGAAGTCAACCTCGACGAGTCGCGCGACGGCAAGAGCCTGTACGCCTTCTGGACGGGCCAGTTGGTGCCGGCGGCCTGCGGGCGTGAGATCCGGGGCACCTGGCAGGAGCTCGCGCGCCCGGGCGAGGCCGCGCGCGAGAGCCGCTTCGTGCTGCGGCGCACGGCGCCAGCGCCGGGCGCCCGTTGGTGAGGCGCGCGTTGTCGCCTCCAACCGCGCCCACCGCGAAACCCAGCCCGGCACCGGTGCCTCCGCGGCACGGGTATAAGCGCAGACCGTGAACGACTGTGTCGACCTGGGGCGCTACTTCGAACGCATCGGCTACGGCGGCACCGTGGCGCCAACACTCGAAGTTTTGCAGTCGCTGACCGCGGCGCACGCGCAAGCGATCCCGTTCGAGAACATCGATGTGCTGCTCGGCCTGCCGATCCGGCTCGAACCCGCAACGCTGTTCGACAAGCTGGTGCTGCACCGGCGCGGCGGCTACTGCTTCGAGCAAAACGGGTTGTTGCTGGCCGTGCTGGGCGAGCTCGGCTTCAACGTACGGCCGCTGGGCGCGCGCGTACGGCTGGGCGAGTCGGACCGCAGCGTCGCCGTGCAGCGCACGCACATGCTGCTGGAGGTGCGGCTGGAGGGTGCGGCGTGGATCACCGACGTCGGCGTCGGCTCGGCGTCGCTCACCCGCGCGCTGCGCCTGGTGGCCAACGTCGAGCAGCCGACGCCGCACGAGCCGCGGCGCCTCGAATACGCGGCGGATCGCTGGTACCACCAGATCCTGCGCGATGGTGCCTGGGTGGACGTGTGCGAATTCAACGGCGAAGACATGCCGCTGCCAGACCGCAAGGTCGCCAACTGGTATACCAGCACGCATCCCGATTCGGTGTTTCGCCGGCAGTTGTCGGTGTCGCTGGCGCGGCCGCACGGCGAGCGCCTGAACTTGCGCGACGCGGTGTTGACGCGCCGCCGCGCCGACGGCATCGAGGAGCGCCGGACGATCGCCAGCCACGACGACCTGCTGGATGTGCTGCATACCGGCTTCGGCATCGCGCTGCCGGCCGGCACGCGGCTGCCGGGCGCATTGAGCAACTGAGCCACCTCGCGCGACACGCGTCGCGGGTTCGCCGCCCGGCACTGCGCCGGACTAGAATGAAGCGTGCTTCGAGCTTCGCTGGGGGTGCCGCTTTGCGGCTGAGACAGTCCCTTCGAACCTGATTGAGATCATCCTCGCGCAGGAAAGCAGCTCGGCCACGGTAGTCCCTGGCGGGCTGCCGCGCCGCGTCTGCCCACCCGCGCTTTTTTGGCAGACACGGCATGAACGCTCCAACCACTCCTTCCCCCTCGTTCGAGGTCGTCGCCAGCGACCAGCGCGTGTTCGGCTGGCGCGACCACATGGCGCTGTGGTTCAGCCTGGGCGTGGGCCTGCTGGTCATGCAGGTGGGCGCCTACCTGGTGCCGGCCATGGGCACCCGCGACGCGCTGCTGGCGGTGATATTTGGCTCGGTGCTGGGCGCTGGCCTGCTGGCCTGGGTCGGCGCGCTGGGTTGCGCCAGCGGGCTGTCCAGCGCCGGCCTGATGCACGCGGTGTACGGCCGCGGGTTTGCGCGCCTGCCCGTATTGCTCAACGTGGTGCAGCTGCTCGGCTGGGCCACCTTCGAGCTGGTGGTGATGCGTGACGGCACGCGCGCCATCGGCCAGCAGGCGTTCGGCGTCGACCCGGGAACGGTGGCGCCGACCCTGCTGTGGGGCGTCATCGTGCTGGCGCTGTTGCGCGGCTCGATGCTCACGCTGGTGCGACGCGTCGTCAGCCGTTTCGGCCTGCCACTGGTGGTGCTGTCGCTGATCTGGCTGAGCGCGCAGTTCATCCTCAAGCTCGACACGGAAGGCCTGCACGCGCTGTGGGCACGCGCGGGCGATGGCAGCATGAACACCTTCCAGGCGCTCGACCTGGTGATCGCCATGCCGGTGTCGTGGCTGCCGCTGGTGGCCGATTACGCGCGCCACGGTCGCTCTGGCCGCGACGCGCTGGGCGGCACCTGGCTGGGCTACGCCGTCGCCAACATCTGGTGCTACGCGCTGGGAGTGCTGGTGATCACCGTCACCGGCAGCGACATCGACATGGTGAGCGCGCTGCTGTTGGCACAGGGCAGCCTGGTGGCGCTGGGCTTGATCCTGGTCGACGAGCTCGACAACACCTACGGCGACCTGTACTCCGGGTCGGTCTGCTCGCACAGTCTGCACGCGGGCCTCGGTCTGCGCGCCTGGGGCACGCTGCTGGCGGTCATCTCCATCGTGTTGGCAATGGTGTTGCCGATGCACTCGCTGGAGCCCTTCCTGCTGATGCTCAGTTCGGTCTTCGTGCCGCTGTTCGGGGTGATCCTGGGGCGCGTGGGCGCGCACCCGCTCCGCCTGAACGGTGCACCGCGCGCGCTGCATGCGGCGCCGGCGGCGATCTGGGTGCTGGGCGTGGTGCTCTACCACAGCCTCGCCCAGTGGGCGCCCCAGTGGGGCAGTGCGCTGCCGACGCTGGCGGCGACGTACGTGCTGGGCGCGCTGAGCGCACGCAGCGGATCCCGCATCACCCAGGCTGCCTGAAGCGCGGCAGCGGCCAGCAACGCCCGCCGCTTACTCGACCGTGACGCTCTTGGCCAGGTTTCTTGGCTTGTCGACGTCGGTGCCGCGCGCCACCGCGGTGTGATAGGCCAGCAACTGCAGGGGAACGACGTGCAGGATGGGCGACAGCGGCCCATAGTGCTCGGGCATGCGAATGACGTGCAGGTCTTCACCGCTCTCGATGCGCGTGTCGGCATCGGCCAGCGCGTACAGCACGCCGCCGCGCGCACGCACTTCCTGCATGTTGCTCTTGAGCTTTTCCAGCAGGGCGTCGTTGGGCGCGACCACCACCACTGGCATGGCGCTGGTGACCAGGGCCAGCGGGCCGTGCTTGAGCTCGCCGGCGGCATAGGCCTCGGCGTGGATGTAGGTGATCTCCTTGAGCTTGAGCGCCCCCTCTTGCGCGATGGGGTAATGCAGGCCGCGGCCCAGGAACAGCGCGTGCTCCTTGGCGGCAAACTGCTCGGCCCAGGCGATCAGCTGCGGCTCGAGAGCCAGCACCGACTGCAGCGCCGCCGGCAGGTGGCGCAGCACCCGCAGATATGCGGTCTCCCGCGCGTCGTCCAGCCGCCCGCGTGACTTGGCCAGGGCCAGGGTGAGCAGGAACAGGCCCACCAGCTGCGTGGTAAACGCCTTGGTGCTGGCGACACCGATCTCCACTCCGGCGCGCGTGAGGTAAGCCAGCCTGCACTCGCGCACCATGGCGCTGGTGGCCACGTTGCACACGGTGAGCGTATGCACCATGCCCAGCGCGCGCGCGTGACGCAGCGCCGCCAGGGTGTCGGCGGTCTCGCCCGACTGAGAGATGGCGACCACCAGCGTGTCGGGGTCGGGTACCGACTCGCGGTAGCGATATTCGCTGGCGATCTCGACCTGGCACGGGATGCCGGCGATGGCTTCGAGCCAATAGCGCGCCACGCTGCCCGCGTAGTGGCTGGTGCCGCAGGCCAGAATCAGCACCTGGCGCACGCGCCGGAAAGTCGGGTACGCGCCCTCGCCCGGCGCGTGCTGCGCGGTCGCCTCGAACAGCTCGGGCATCACCGATTCGACGCCTTCCAGCGTGTCGGCCACGGCGCGCGGCTGCTCGAAGATTTCCTTTTGCATGTAGTGGCGGTAGGGGCCCAGCTCGGCCGCGCCGCCCGTCGCCTGAACCGTGCGCGCGGGTCGATCCACCGGACGCGCGGCATGGTCAAGGATCCAGTGTTTTCCCAATTGCACGTCGACCACGTCGCCTTCCTCCAGGTAGACGATCTGATCGGTCACGCCCGCCAGCGCCATCGCGTCGCTGGCCAGAAAGTTCTCCTTGCCATCGCTGCCCAGGCCCAGCACCAGGGGCGAACCCTGGCGTGCACCCACCAGCCGTTGGGGCTCGTCGCGGTGCAGCACGGCGATGGAGTAGCTGCCGCGCAGGCGCCACACCGTCGCCTGCACGGCCGCCAGCAGATCGCCCTCGTACAGACTGTCGATCAGATGCACGATTACCTCGGTATCGGTCTGGCTGCCGAAGCGATAGCCGCGCGCGAGCAGTTCGGCGTGCAGTGCCTCGTGGTTTTCGATGATGCCGTTGTGCACCAGGGTGACCCGCGCCGGGCGCGCCGCGTCGTCCTCTTCGCTGCCCGGCCCCCGGCTCACGTGCGGATGCGCGTTGGCCAGCGCCGGCGCGCCGTGCGTGGCCCAGCGCGTGTGGGCGATGCCGGTGCGCCCCTGCAGCCTTTCGCGCTCGCATTGCGCCGCCAGGTCGGCCACGCGGGCAATGCCGCGCACGCGGCGCAACTCGCCCGCCGCCGCGTGGACGGCCACGCCACACGAGTCGTAACCTCGGTATTCCAGCCGCTGCAGACCTTGCACCAGAACCGGAACGATGTTGCGCGTGGAAACCGCGCCAACGATGCCGCACATGCAGAGTACCCCCGATAGATCAATCGGTTGCGATCCTAAGGACGATCCTTGGAAATAAAGCGTCGATGTTCATGTTTTTCTGGATTAATATTTCTGATCAATGAAAAATAGAAATATTTGATCCTTTTCATACTAAATATGGAATTGGATGCCATCGATTGGACTTTGCTCTCGCTGTTGCAGAAAGATGCCGGCCTGAGCAATCAGCGTCTGGCCGACCGCGCGGCCGTCTCGCCGCCGACCGCGCTGCGGCGAATCCGACGCCTGCGCGAAGCCGGTCTGATCGAACGTACGGTGGCGGTGCTGAGCGAGGATCGCCTTGCCGCCCTGCAGGGCCATGGCCTGAGCGCGATCGCCGAAGTCTCGCTCGACCGCCAGGGCGCCGAGCATCTGGACGCGTTCGAGCAGCGCGCGGTGCGCGAGGCGGCCGTGAGCCAGTGCTACCGCGTGGCTCCGGGCCCCGACTTCGTGCTGCTGCTGCGGGTGCGTGACATGCCCGACTATGAGGCGCTGGCCGAGCGCCTGTTCACGCAGGACGCCAACGTGCGCAACGTGCGGGTCTTCTTCGCGACTCGTCGCGCGAAGTTCGACACCCGGCTTCCGCTGGCCGCGTCAGCGCGCTGAAATTCGGCATCAAACCGTCCAGGACGCTTGTCTGATTTGCCAAGGACACTATCAATTTTATAGTTGCATGGTACTCCAGTTGCGACGCCGTCACTGCGGCGCGCGGCCGTTGCAAGTTGACGCATACCTCACCCGCTCTTAGACTGGCTGCGCCACTCGGCACCCCGTCAGGGCTCTGCGCAAGCAGCCGGCGGGCGCCGCCACCGCAGCAAGGGAGCCCCTGGATTGACCGCGAGCGAAAAGATGTCTGCACCGCACCCCCCCGTACTGGAGTGCAGCGCGGTGAGCCGATGGTTCGGCGGGGTGCAGGCGTTGGCGGATGTGTCGCTGGCCATCGGGCAGGGTGAAATTTTCGGGCTGGTGGGCCCCAATGGCTCGGGCAAGACCACGCTGGTCAACTCCATCACGGGCTTCTACCCCCCGCAAAAGGGCAGTATCCGCTTCGAGGGCCAGGCGCTCAATGGCGTGCGCCCGCACCGCATAGCCCGGCGCGGCATCGCCCGCACCTTCCAGAACGTGGCGCTGTTCAGGGGCATGAGCGTGCTCGACAACATCCTGCTCGGGCGCCACATCTTCATGCGCCCGAGCGCGCTGGCCTCGCTGTGCTACTGGTGGTGGGCCGAGCGCGAGGAAATCGCGCATCGCCTGAAGGTCGAGCAAATCATCGATCTGCTGCAGCTCGAGAGCGTGCGCGACGAACACGTCGAGGTCATCCCGCTGGGGCTGCAAAAGCGCGTCGAGTTGGCGCGCGCGCTGGCGGCCGAGCCGCGCATGCTGATCCTGGACGAGCCGATGGCCGGCATGAACCAGGAGGAGAAGGAGTACATGGTCCGCTTTATGCTGGACGCCAAGGAAGCGCTGAACCTGACCATCCTGCTGATCGAGCACCACATGGACGTGATCACCGCCATCTGCGACCGCGCCGTGGTGCTCAACAACGGGCGCGTGATCGCCCAGGGCCCGGTGCTCGAGGCGGTGAGTCACCCCGACGTGATCGCCGCCTACATCGGAGGGGCGAGCGATGACGCCTGAGCCATTCGGCGCCGGCAGCCCGCCGCCCGGCGGCCCCGAGGGCGAGCAGTTGCTGGCGGTGTTGGCGCACAACGCGCGCACACACGGCGCCGCCGTGGCGCTGCGCGAGCGCGATCGCGGCATCTGGGAGGAGACGAGCTGGCAGGCGCTGCTGGAGCACGTGCAGCGCGCCGCCGCCGGCCTGGAGGCGCTGGGCGTGAAGCCGCACGACAAGGTGCTGATCGTCGGCGACAACCGCCCGGCGCTGTACTTCGCCATGCTGGGCGCGATCGCGCTGCGCGCCGTGCCCTCGCCCGCCTATCCCGACTTCACGCCCGAGCAGCTGCTGGGCCAGCTCGAGCGCGAGCACGTGCGCTTTGCCGTCGCCGAAGACCAGGAGCAGGTGGACAAGCTGGTGGCGCTGCGCCAGCAGCATGCGGATCTGCAGTGGATCGTGTACGACGACCCGCGCGGGCTGGCCGGCCACGAACCCGCGGGCGTTCTGGCCTTCACCGAACTGGCGCGGCGCGGGCACGAGCGCCTGCAGGCCAGTCCGGGCCTGGGTGACGAGCTGCTGACGCGATCGCAAAGCGATGACGTGGCGGTGCTGTTGCACTCCTCGGGCACCACCGGCGCGCCCAAGGGCATACCGCTCAAGCACCGGCACGTGCTGTTTGCGGTGCGCAGCGCGGCGCAGGCGGGCTACTTCGAGCTGGGCGAGACGCACATGGCCTACATGCCGATTGCCTGGGTCGGCGATTTCATCTTCTCGATCGCGGCGGCGCTGGCGCTGCGCTTTTCGGTCAACATTCCCGAGAAACAGGAGACGGTGCAGCGCGACCTGCGCGAGATCGCCCCCACCGTGTACTTCACGTCGCCGCGTGCCTGGTCGACCATGCTCACGCGCGTGCAGGTCGGCATCGCCGAATCGACCCGCATGAAGCGCTGGCTGTACGAGCGCTTCATGCCCTTTGCCATCGAGCTCGAACGCCGGCGCCTGGCCGGCCGCGCGCCGGGGCCGGGCCAGCGGCTGTGGCGCGCGCTGGGCGAATGGCTGATCTACGGCCCGATCAAGGACCAGTTGGGCCTGGCACGCGCGCGCCACGCCTACACCGCGGGCGAGGCGATCGGCGAGGACATCTTCCTGTTCTTTCGCGCGCTCGGCCTGCCGCTGCGCCAGTTCTACGGGCAGACCGAGAACTCGGCCCTGTGCGCGGCCCAGGGTGCGGACAGCGTGAAACTGCACACCGTGGGCCGCCCCTTCCCGGGCATGGAAATCCGCATCAGCGACAGTGGCGAGATCTTGGTGCGCGGAGGGAACGTGTTCGACGGCTACGAAGGCGATCCGGTGGCGAGCGCTGCGGCGCTGCAGGACGGCTGGCTGCACACGGGCGATGCGGGGCACATCGAGGACGACGGCCAGCTGGTGGTGCTCGGCCGCGTGTCGGAAGTGGTCCACACCACAGCGCACCAGCGCTTCATTCCCACCTTCATCGAGAACCAGCTCAAGTTCAGCCCCTACATCAAGGACGTGTGCGTGCTGGGCGATGCGCGCGACTGGCTCGCGGCGCTCGTGGCGATCGACTGGGAAGCCGTGGGACACTGGGCGCAGGAGCACGGCGTGGCCTACACGTCGTTTGCCGACCTGTCGCAACAGCCCGGCGTGTACGAGCTGATCGCCGAGCTGATGGCCACCGTCAACACCCGGTTGCCGGAAGGCACGCGCATTCGCCGCTTTGTCAACCTGCACAAGGAGTTCGACCCCGACGACGGGGAGGTCACGCGCACGCGAAAGCTGCGCCGCGGCGTGATCGCCGAGCATTACGCCGACATCATCGAGGCCATCTACGCGGGCCAGAGCGACATCGAGTCGATCGCCCAGATCACCTACGAGACGGGCGAATCGGGCGTGCTGCGGCGCCACCTGGCGATTCGCGACGTGCCCGCTGCCGCGAGGACGAGCGCATGAGCTACTTCATCGAACTGCTGGTCAACGGTGCACTGACCGGATTGATGTACAGCCTGGTGGCGCTGGGCATCGTGCTGATCTACAAGTCCTCGGGCGTGCTCAATTTCGCGCAGGGGGCGATGGTGATGATCGGCGGTTACGTGGTGTGGCTCGCGACGTCGCAAGGCCTGCCGATCTGGCTGGCGGGCGCGCTGGCGCTGGTGACGATGTTCGTGTTGGGCCTGATCGTCGAGCGCCTGCTGCTGCGCACCATGGTCGGCCAGCCGATCATCATGATCGTGATGCTGACGCTGGGACTGGACATCTTCCTGCGCGGCCTGGGCCCGGGTCTGCTGGGCACCGAACCCAAGCAGCTCGACATCGGCGTGGGGCTGGCGCCGCTGATCGTGGGCGACATCCTGGCCAACCGCACCTACGTGGTGGGCGCAGTGATCGCGCTGGTGCTGGTGGCGCTGGCGCTGGCGTTCTTCCGCACGCGGCTGGGCACCAAGCTGCGCGCCGTGTCGGACGACCACGTGGCGAGCTGGTCGGTAGGCATCTCGGTCGAGCACGCGGTGGCCATTTCCTGGGGGCTGGCGGGTCTGTGCGCGGTGGCCGCCGGCACGCTGTGGGGCGCGGCGCAGGGGGTGGACTGGTCGCTCACGGCGCTGCTCTTTCCGGCCGTGGCGGTGGTGATCCTGGGCGGCATCGACAGCATCGTCGGCGCGCTGCTGGGCGGCCTGGTCGTCGGCATCCTGGGCAGCGTGATTCCGGGCTACGTCGATTCAAGGGTGGGCGGCAGCACGCGCGACGTGGTCACCTCAGTCATCATCTTGCTGACCATCATGGTCCGGCCCTACGGCATGTTCGGCCGCGAAGACATCGAACGCATCTAGCGGGGCCACGCCATGTTCTACCGCCTCTCCGGCGTCCACCACACACGCTACAGCCAGACGCGCCAGCTCTGGCCGATTCCGGCCGACCGCTGGCAGGTCGGCATCCTGGCGGTGCTGGCACTGGCGGCGCCGCTGTACCTGTCGGAGCTCTACCTGTCGAGCTACCTGCTGCCCTGGCTGATTTTCAGCGCCGCCACGCTGGCGCTGACGCTGCTGATGGGGCTGGCAGGGCAATTGCACTTCGGCTTTGCCGCCGTGATGGCGATCGGTGCCTATGGCAGCATCCACCTCGTGCGCGCGGGCGTGCCATTCGAGCTGGCACTGCTGGGCGCCGGCCTGCTGGCGGCGCTGATCGGCTGCCTGTTCGGCGCCGCGGCGCTGCGTGTCAAGGGCCTGTATCTGGTGATGGCGACGCTGGCCATGCAATTCCTGGTCGACTGGGTGATCGTCAACGTCAGCGCGATCTCGGGCGGCGCGGTCGCCACACTGCAGACGCCCAGGGTGAGCTTCCTGCTGGTGCCCATCGCGAGCCTCTCGGCGCGCTACTACCTGGCGCTGGCGTGGACCGTGATCGTCACGCTGCTGATTCTCAACATCAAGCGCACCAGCTTCGGGCGTGCGCTGATCGCGGTGCGCGACAAGGATTTCGCGGCGGCGGTGATCGGCGTCGACATCTTCAAGTACAAGCTGTTGGCCTTCTTTGTCAGCAGTTTTCTGGGTGGCGTCACCGGCGCCATCCTGGCGTTCTGCTTCTACCAGGCGGTCACGCCCTCGCAATTCAACTTCGACGTCACCATCCACCTGGTGGCGATGGCGCTGGTTGGTGGGCTGGGCAGCGTGATCGGCGGCTTCCTGGGGGCGGGCTTCGTGCTGTTGGCGCCGATCGTGCTGCTCAACCTCATCGCGCGCATGGTCGACGCGGGCTGGCTGAACATCTCGACCTCGCTGATGGCGCATATTCCGCTGATGCTCTACGGCGCCATGATCATGGGTTTTCTGCTGTTCGAGCCGCTGGGTCTGGCCAAGATCTACGACAACGCGCGCAAGTACCTGCTGGTCTGGCCGTTTCGCCACACGCAGAGCTGATCCGTTTTCACGTCAACCACGCAAAGGAGACATTGCCATGACACACCCGCAACCGACGTTCACGCGCCGCACCGTGCTGGGCGCCGCGGCCGCAGCGGCCGGCCTGGGCACGGGCCTGGTGCACGCGCAAGGCAAGGCGCCGATCCAGTTCGCCACGCTGCTCGATTTCACGCGCGTCTACACCTTCCTGACCAACGAATACAGCCAGGGCCAGCAGGACTACATCAAGCTGGTCAACCTGGAGGGCGGCATCGACGGCGCGCCGATCAAGCTGATCATCAAGGACCACGCCAGCTACCCCGAGCGTGGCATCGCGCAGTACAACGAGGCCAAGGCCGACGGCGCGATCTTCTTCGACTTCCTGAGCACTCCGGTGGCCAACGCGCTGATGCCGCGCGCCAACGAGGACCACCTGCCGATGATCGCCTTCGCGCACGGGCGCGCCGACGCCGCCGATGGCCAGAAATTTCCCTACGTGTTCCCGGCGGCGGCCATCTACCGCTCGCAGGCGGCGCTGCTGCTGCAATACATCGACCAGCACGAAGGCGGCCTGAAGGGCAAGAAGATCGGCTTCGTGCACATCGATTCACCGTTCGGCAAGGAGCCGATCGAGTTGCTCAACAAGGTGGCCGCGTCCAAGGGCTTCGAGGTCAAGCTGTTTCCCTACCCGGTGCCCGGCACCGAACAGGCCGCCACCTGGACCGAAGTGCGCCGCTACCGCCCCGACAAGGTCATCATCTGGGGTGCCGGCCCGGGGCAGGCGGTGTCGATCCGCGGCGCCGTGAGCAACGGCATCGCGCCCAAGGACGTGCACTCGGTCATCTGGCTGTCGGAAAGCGACATGTCGGCGTTCAAGGGCAACGAGGTGGTTGGCGTCAAGCGCTTTACCGCCGTCAACACCGGCACCGATGCGCCCATCCTCAAGCGCATCGGCGAAAAGGTAATTGCCGCCGGCCAAGGCACGGGCGACAAGGCCAAGGTCGGCACCACGTACTACAACATCGGGGTGGCCAGCATGGCGATCGCGGTGGAGGCGGCCCGGTTGGCCACGCAAAAGCTTGGCGCACCACTGACCGGCGAGAAACTCAAGCAGGGCTTCGAGATGCTCAAGGACTTCACCGCCGACCGCCTGATGCCGCCGCTCACCATCACCGCCAAGGATCATCAGGGCGGCGGCTGGGGCCGGGTGTCGGAGTGGGACGGCAAGCAGTGGGCACCCAAGAGCGACTGGTCGCACGCCTACCAGGACGTGGTGTGGGAGCTGATCAAGGCCGACGAGGCCAAGAAGTGAGCCTGCTGGCCCTCAACAATGTCGAGGTCGCCTACGACCGGGTGTTCCTCGCCATCAAGGGGGTTTCGCTGGAGGTCGGGGAGGGCTCGATGGTGGCCCTGCTCGGCGCCAACGGAGCCGGCAAATCGACCACGCTCAAGACCATCAGCGGCCTGCTTGCGCCCGAACGCGGCGCCGTGCGCCGGGGCGAGGTACGCTTTGCCGGCCAGGACATCGTGCACCTGTCCCCGCCCGAACGCGTACGCATGGGCCTGGTGCACGTGATGGAGGGCCGGCACGTCTTTGAGCACCTGACGCCCGACGACAACCTGCTGGCCGCCTATCCGGGGCACCGCGCCAAAAGCAGCTTCAAGCAGTTGCGCGACCAAGCCTACGCGTATTTTCCGCGCCTGGCCGAGCGCCTGCGCAGCAAGGCGGGTTACCTGTCGGGCGGTGAGCAGCAGATGCTGGCCATCGCCCGCGCGCTGATGACCGAACCGCGCCTGATCATGCTCGACGAACCCTCGCTGGGCCTGGCGCCGGTGCTGGTCAAGGAAATTTTCACCATCATCCGCACGATCAACCGCGAACAGCGAACCAGCGTGCTGCTGGTCGAGCAGAACGCCAGGGCGGCGCTGGACGTGGCCGACCACGCCTACCTGATCGAGAACGGCAACATCGTGATGAGCGGCAGCGCCGTCGAACTCAAGGAAAACCCCGACATCCAGGAGTTCTACCTGGGCGGCGGCGAGCGCGGCGTGGACTATCACCAGGTCAAGCACTACCGCCGGCGCAAGCGCTGGCTGGCCTGAGCACGCACGGCCCCTGCGGTGCGGCCAGCGCCGCGCGCCTCACCAGATGCCGCGCGCCTCCACCGGCACGATGGCCTCGACGCTGCCCTCGACCAGGCCGCCGCGCACGCAAATCAACTGGTTGTGCAGGTTGACCGTCGGGTCGCAGTGCCCGGGGATGAGCCAAACCGTCTCGCCGATGGCCGGCAGCGCCGGCAGGCCGGTGCCCTGTTCCTGCGGATAGAGAATCGTGTGTTCGTCCCCGCCATTGGCGGCGGTCAACAGCGGCTGGCCGGGCAACGCCAGTACGGCCGGCGGGCCACTGTCGATCGCGTGGCACTTGTGGCCTGCATCGCACACGGCGTGATCCTTCGCCAGGCTGATCACCTGCGCCTTGACGAACAGCGCGGGCTCGAACTCGGGTTGTGCCGGATCGCGCTCGTTCTTCTGGTAATCGGCATCCATGAACAGGAAACTGCCCACCTGAAGTTCATCCCACAATCCGCTGGCCGCCTCTTGCATGAAGGTTCCGGTGCCTGCCCCCGTGATCAGCGGCGCGCCCAGTTCGGCCTCGGCCAGCGCCTCGCCGGTGCGCCGCAACAACTCGGCAGCGCGCGTGATGGCCGCTTCGCGCTCCTCCACGGAACGCAGATGCTGGGCTCCACCGTGGTAAGCCTGCAACCCTGCGTAGCGGAGGCTGGGCGAGCGACGGCTCAGGTGCCGCACCACCGCCACGGTCGCTTCTCCGGGGGCGGCACCGCAACGGCCCTGACCGATGTCGACTTCGACGAACACGTCCACCACGGCGTTGGTGAGTTGCATCGCCTGCGCCAGTCGGTCGATCCCATCGATGCTGTCCACGGCGATCGCCAGCTGGCCACCGCGTACCTTGAGCTGATGGGCCAGCGCCGCCACGCGCCGCAGCTTGGACAGCGCGATGATCTCGTTGCTGATGTACAGGTCGTTGATGCCGCCGGCGGCCAGCGCCTCGGCCTCGGCGACGGTCTGAGCACACAGGCCGATGGCGCCGGCCTGCAACTGCATTTGGGCGAATTCGGCGCTCTTGTGCATCTTGCCGTGCGGGCGCAGGCGCAGGCGGTGCTTGGCGGCAAAGGCGGCCATGCGCCGCAGGTTGCGATTGACCACATCCAGGTCCACCACCAGAGCGGGGGTGTCGATCGCGTCCACCCCCTGGCCGATCAGCGCGGCCAGGCGTTGCGAAGACAGTTCAGACGGTGTTTTCATCGAGCGCCCAGTCTTCCAGGTGGGTGGTGTCGGACCAGCCGACCAGGGACAAACCGCTGTCGGGCGTCCACAGCAGGCGATTGATCGACGCGTTGGCGATCGACCAGCTGCGTGGATGCCGCAGGTTGATGCCGCACGCGGCGCGGTACAGGATGTCGAGCACCCCGCCGTGCGTGAACACGGCGATGTGGCGATCCATGTTTTCGGCCGCCAGCCCTTGCACGGCACGCCGGATGCGCGCTTCAAATTGGATCAAAGATTCCCCACCCCCGGGCGGAATCCACGCTGGGTCGCGGCGGCGCCAGGGCTCCGCCTGGTCGGGCTCCTCGAGCTGCACGTCGACGAACCGACGCCCCTGGAACCGGCCAAAATGGCGTTCGCGCAGTGCCTCCAGCGCCACCAGTGGCCTGCGAATCGCCACCGCGAGCGGACGCGCGGTCTCGCGCGCGCGCACCAAGTCGCTGGTGTAGATGGCGTCGATCGACTCGCCCCCGGCGAGCGCCGCCGCCAGGCGCCGCGCCTGCAGGCGGCCGGTGTCGTTGAGCGCGATGTCCAAGTGACCCTGGATGCGTGCGCCCGCGTTCCAGTCGGTCTCGCCGTGGCGAACGAGCAGGAGACGGGTGGCTTGCATGCCGGCCATCATGCCACGCGGCGGGCCCGTCCAGTGCGGCATTGGCAACGGTGCGCCGTCCCGCAGGCGACCGCCCAGGGCCCGCCAATGCGATTAGGCTTGCTGCTGGGCGACGGCACTTCGCCCTTCACGACCCACGCCTTCCATGACCGCATCAGCCCGAAGTTCCAAGACCGTCTGGACGGCGCTGCTGGTGCTGGCCACCGGATTTCTCATGAGCCAGGCGTTTCGCACCCTGGGGGCCATCATGGCGGCGCCGCTGCAGGCCGACCTGCACCTGTCGCCGGAGCAACTGGGGGTGTTCGCCGCCGCGTATCATTTCGCGTTCGGCGGCCTGCAGTTGTTCATGGGAATCGGCATCGACATGCACGGTCTGCGGCGCACGGTGCTGGTGGCCTCGCCCCTGATGGCGATCGGCTCCGCCGTATCGGCGCTGGCCACCGGTTTTCCCATGCTGGTCGCCGGGCAGGTGCTGATCGGGGTCGGCTGCGCGCCGGCGTTCCTGGTGTGCACCATCTTCATCGCCAAGTATTTCGCCGCCGAGCGTTACACGATGGTGTCCAGCATCATCCTGGCGGTCGGCGGAATTGGCATGCTGCTGACCGGGACGCCGCTGGCCTGGCTGATCGACGCGAGTTCGTGGCGCATGGGGTTCTGGGTGCTGGCCGTGTTCTCGGTGCTGTCGTGGGTGGCGATCGCGCGCTGGATGCACGAACCGACGCAGCAGCAATGCGGGCGACGCGAATCGCTCGGCGAGGCGATTCGCACGTTCGGCCAGTTGTTTCGGCTGCCGCACACCGCCGGCATCGTGGCGATCTCGCTGGTCACCTACGCATCGTTCATCACGCTGCGCGGCCTCTGGCTGGGGCCGGTAATGGCCGAGCGCTACGGCTGGAACCTGATCGATGTGGGCAACCTGGCGGTGGTGGTGACCATCGTCGCGCTGCTGGCGCTGCCGCTGTTCGGCCGCGCCGATCCGGGGCCACGTCGACGGCGCCGATGGCTGTTTGGCGGCACCCTGCTGTGCGCGCTGCTGTTCGCGGGCTTGGCCGCCGGAGCGGGCGCGTGGGTCGACGCCGCGCTGATGTTCGTCTTCGCGGCGGTCTCGGGCTACGGCACGCTGCAGTACCCGGACGTGAAAGACGCTTACGAACCCGCGGTGATCGGCCGCGCCATGGCGCTGTTCACCATGTCGATGTTCATGGGCGTGGCCCTGATGCAGTGGGCCACCGGAATGATTGCGTCGCTGGCGCAGGCACGGGGCGTGGACCCCTTCGGGCCGGTGTTCGCCAGCATTGCCGTCTTGCTGGCGCTGGGCGCGCTGGCCTACCGCTGGTTGCCGCAGCCGCCCAGCGTCGACCAGTGATCGGCGCAGCCCTCAGCGTGCCGACGGCTGCGCGACGGGCAGCAACGGCACGTCGACCCGACGCGCACCTGGCGGCGGATCGGGGTAGCCCTGCAGTGCGGCGGCAAACAGCGCCGTCAACACCGCGTCGGTGTTGGACCAGGTGCCGTCGTGGCGCGCGCGGGTGTCGTACACGATCTGGCCGCTTTGCAGGTCGCGCATCACCAAGGTCACCTCGCTCACGTAGATGGGAACGGTGTCGTTCCACATTGGCCAGCCAAGGCCCAGCCCCCAGCCACTGCCACTCCAGCCATAACCCATGCCCAGCGCGATGCGCGCGTTGCTGGGCTCGTCATAGGGCGCGCCCCAGCTGTCTGACCAGTAGACGTTGGCGGTGCCGGTCACCTGCACGCCGACGCGCGCATGAGCATCGTCACGCACCGCGCCCACGCGCGCGAGTGCGGTCTGCGCCAGCGCCTCCAGTTGCCCGGGCGCCGGCTGCCCCGCTACGGTCGGAATCGGCTCGAACCGATAGTGCACGCCCGGCAGCACGGCGGCACCCGGGGGCTGCGCGGCGCTGGTGCGCACCTGCGAACTCACGATGCGCGGACCCGTCGCACAGCCCGCCAGCCCCAGCGCCAGGGCCGACATGAAAGCCAGTCGCACGAACCACATGATCACGCTCCCACAGGTGCCGGCGCACCCTTCAATCGCCCCCCGACTCCTCGCTGTCCCATGATTGGACAACGGGCGGAAGCAAGCGTTCCTCATCGAACGCCCTGTCGCCCAGCGGATTGGGCGCCCCTGTGGGCACGAGGTGCCGGAAGTCGTGCAACCGGCCGTCCATCAGGTGCGAGGGCACCACGTTCTGCAATGCGGTGAACATGGTTTCGACGCGTCCCGGATGCTTGCGCTGCCATTCCCGCAGCATCTCGCCCACCTGCTTGCGCTGCAGGTTCTCCTGGCTGCCGCACAGGTTGCAGGGAATGATGGGAAACTGCCGGTGTTCGGCCCAGGCCACCAGGTCACGCTCGTCCACGTACGCCAGCGGGCGAATGACGATGAACTCCCCGTTGTCGCTCACCAGCTTGGGCGGCATGCCCTTGAGCTTGCCCCCGAAGAACAGGTTGAGAAAGAAGGTTTGCAGCATGTCGTCGCGATGGTGGCCCAGCGCGATCTTGTTGCAGCGCAGCTCGCGCGCCACGCGGTACAAAATGCCGCGGCGCAGGCGCGAGCACAGGCTGCAGGTGGTCTTGCCCTCGGGGATCTTGGCGCGGACGATGCTGTAGGTGTCCTGCGTCTCGATGTGGTGCTCGATGCCCAGGCTTTGCAGGTAGTTCGGCAGCACCTCGGCCGGAAAGCCGGGCTGCTTCTGGTCCAGGTTGACCGCCACCAGCTCGAAGCGCACCGGCGCGCGCGCTTGCAATTTCAGCAGGATGTCGAGCAGCGCGTAGCTGTCCTTGCCGCCCGACAGGCACACCATCACGCGGTCGCCGGCCTCGATCATGTCGAAGTCGCCGATCGCCTGGCCGACCTGGCGCGTCAGCCGCTTCTCGAGCTTGAGCACCTCGCGCTCCGCGCGCGTGCGGCCGGCCGGCCCGGTGAGCGTCGGTGCGGCGTCGTTCCCGGCTGCACCAGGGAGCGTGGAGGGGTCGGTCAGCCATGCCGTCATGGCCGGAATTTTCGCCCAATCGGCCCTGGCTCGCCTTCATGCATGATCGCGCCATGCCGCGTTTGCCTCCCCTGCAGTTGTCGCTGCAGTTCGCCCGCTTCGACGGCGTGGCCGTCCACCGCGCCGCACTGGGCCGACAGCGCGTGACGCGTTGGCTTCGCCACGCGCTGGGCGAGGACGTGCAGGCCGGCGAGTTCGCGGTGCGCGTGGTGGACGCCGCGGAAGGCCGGCAGCTCAACCACGCGTATCGTCACAAGGATTACGCCACCAACGTGCTCACCTTCGGCTACGCGCGAGCGCCGATGGTTTGCGCCGACCTGGTGCTTTGCGCGCCGGTGGTGGTGCGCGAAGCGACCGAACTGCGCAAGCCGCTGGCCGAGCACTACGCGCACCTGCTGGTGCACGGCGCGCTGCATGCGCAGGGCTGGGACCACGAAACCAGCGAGCTGGACGCGCAGGCGATGGAAGCGCGCGAGACCGAGATCCTGGCCGGCCTCGGTCTTGCCGATCCCTACGCACGAAACGACCCTCCGATCAAATCATGAACGATTCAAGGCTTTGAGCTTGTGGACAGCGCCATGAAGGCTATCAAAACAATAGTAATCAGGCATCGGGCGTGATGCGCAACGGGATTGTGACCGGCCCGTCGTTGACCAGCGCGACCTTCATTTCGGCGCCGAACTCACCCGTGCCCACGTCGCCATGCTGCGCCCGCGCGCCCGCCACGAAATACTCGTACAGACGGCGCCCCTCGTCGGGCGGTGCGGCCCTGGTGAAGCTGGGACGATTGCCGCCCGAGGTGTCGGCCGCCAGCGTGAACTGGCTGACGATCAGCAGGCCGCCGCCCATGTCCTGCACGCTGCGATTCATCTTGCCCGCCTCGTCTCCGAAGATGCGCAGCTTGAGCAGCTTGGCCAGCAGGCGGTCGGCCTCGCGCTCGCCGTCACCGCGCTCGGCGCACAACAGCACCAGCAGGCCCCTGCCGATGCGTCCGGTGGTGCGTCCGTCAACCGTGACGCTGGCCTCGGCAACCCGCTGAATCAGGGCCTGCATTCGCGTTGCCTTCAGGCCTCAGGACAAGGCCGCCGGTTCGACCACGGCCGGCGGCGCGGCACCGATCGGCTCCACGTCCAGCGGCAACAACTGGATGCTGGCACGCAACCCGGGCACGGCCTGCACCAGCGCGCGCTCCAGTTCGCCGCGCAGCGTGGCCGCACGCCCCAGACTCCAGCTGGCCGGCAGGTGCAGGTGCACGTTCAGGAACAGCCGCTGGCCCGCTCGGCGGCTCATCACGTGGTCGACGCGCACGCCGCAGTCGCACCCCTGGCTGCGCACGAAGTCGTCCACCACGGCATCGACGCGCGTCTGGATCTCGGGTTCGAGCGCAGCGTCCATCAGGCCCTGCGACGACTGCCAGATCAGCCGGCCACCCGCGTACAGGATATTGAACGCCATCGCAATCGCCACCACCGGATCCACCCAGTGCCAGCCGGTGAGCGCCACCAGCGCGAGGCCGGCCACCACGCCGCCGGACGTCCACACGTCGGTCAACAGGTGGTGCGCGTCGCCCTCCAGCGCCATCGAGCGATGCGTGCGCGAGGCGCGCAGCATGATCCAGCCGAGCGCGCCGTTGAACCCCGCGCTCAACACCGACAAACCCACGCCCAGGCCCAGTTGCTCCAGAGGCTGCGGGTGCCAGAAGCGCGGCAGCGCTGCCCAGATGATCGCCACCGCCGCCGCGATGATCAGGATGCCCTCGAAGCCGGAGGAAAAATATTCGGCCTTCTCGTGGCCGAAGGGGTGATCTTCGTCGGCCGGGCGCGCAGCCACCGTCACCATCCACAGGCCGAAGGTGGCGCCGGCGAGGTTGACCAGCGACTCCAGCGCATCCGACAGCAGCCCGACCGAGCCGGTAAGCCACCAGGCCAGCGTCTTGAGTGCGAGCGTGAGCAGGGCGACGGCGATCGACACCGCCATCAGGCGGCGCGGGGTCATCCAGGCGGAAATGAAGCTCATCGCTCAGGCGCCACCGCGACACACCGGCAACCCGCCCGTCAAGCCAGCGTCAGGCGCACGAACTTGCGCTTGCCCACCTGCACGACGTAGGTTCCGGCGGCCAGCTTCAGGCCCTTGTCGCTGACCACGCTGGAATCGACGCGCACGCCGCCGCCATCGATCAGGCGGTTGGCCTCGCTGGTCGATGGCGCCAGGCCCGTCTGCTTGAGCACCAGGCCGATGCCCAGCGGCGCGCCGGCCAATTGCACCGCGGGGATGTCGTCGGGCACCCCGCCCCGGCTGCGATTGGCGAAGTCCTGCTCGGCCGCATCCGCCGCCTGCGTGCTGTGAAAGCGCGTGGTGATCTCGCGCGCCAGCAGCACCTTGGCGTCCTTGGGGTTGCGCCCGCCGGCCACCTCGGCCTTGAGCGCATCGATCTCGGCCAGGCTCTTGAAGGACAGCAGGGTGTACCAGCGCCACATCAGCTCGTCGCTGATCGACAGCACCTTGGCGAACATGGTGTTGGCGTCCTCCGCGATGCCGATGTAGTTGCCCTTGCTCTTGGACATCTTCTCGACGCCGTCCAGGCCCTCGAGCAGCGGCATGGTCAGGATGCACTGCGGCTCCTGGCCGTATTCCTGCTGCAGGTGGCGGCCCACCAGCAGGTTGAACTTCTGGTCGGTGCCGCCCAGCTCCAGATCGCTCTTGAGTGCCACCGAGTCGTAGCCCTGCATCAGCGGGTACAGAAACTCGTGCACGCTGATCGACTGCCCGGCCTTGAAGCGCTTGCTGAAGTCGTCGCGCTCCATCATGCGCGCCACGGTGTATCTGGCCGCCAGCTGGATCATGCCGCGCGCGCCCAGCGGGTCGCTCCACTCGCTGTTGTAGCGAATCTCGGTCTTGCTCTCGTCCAGCACCAGCTTGGCTTGGGCGAAGTAGGTCTCGGCATTGGCGCGGATCTGCTCGGCGGTGAGCGGCGGGCGCGTGGTGTTGCGCCCCGACGGATCGCCGATCAGGCTGGTGAAGTCGCCGATCAGGAAGATCACCTGGTGCCCCAGGTCCTGCAACTGGCGCATCTTGTTGAGCACCACGGTATGGCCGATGTGGATGTCGGGCGCCGTCGGGTCGAGCCCCAGCTTGATGCGCAGCGGCTGGCCGCTTTGCTCGGAGCGCTGCAGCTTGGCCAGCCAGTCCGCCTGGGGCAGCA
>CAZGOL010000025.1:0-22809 GCA_964527755.1 uncultured Ottowia sp. | reverse complement strand
AGGGCTCCAGGTCGTTGACCACGCGATTGCCGATGGAGATCGTGCCCCCGGTCACTTCCTCCAGTCCCGCCACCATGCGCAGCAAGGTGGATTTGCCGCAGCCCGAGGGGCCGACGATGACGACGAACTCGCCGTCCTCGACGTCGGCCGTCACGCCGTGGATCACCTGGTTGGCCTTGGGGCCGATGCCGTAGCGCTTGATGACGTTGTTGAATTGGATCTGGGCCATATCGAAGTCAAATACCGGACGCAGAGGACGCAAAAGTTACGCAAAGGGCGCAAAAACTCCTTGGTTTCTTTTGCGCTTTTTGCGATTTCTTTGCGTCCTCTGCGTTCGGCTGTTCATGGATTCATTTTTCCGTGTCCACCAGGCCCTTGACGAACCATTTCTGCATCAGGATGACGACGATCGCGGGCGGGATCATCGCGAGGATGGCAGTAGCCATGACGATGTTCCAGTCCACCGCCGCCTCGCCACCGGCGAGCATGCGCTTGATGCCGATGACCACCGGGTACATGTCCTCGGAGGTGGTCATCAGGAGCGGCCACAGGTACTGGTTCCAGCCGTAGATGAACTGGATCACGAAGAGCGCGGCGATCGAGGTGCGCGACAGCGGCACCAGGATGTCCTTGAAGAAGCGCAGCGGCCCCGCGCCGTCCATGCGCGCGGCCTCGGCGAGTTCGTCGGGCACCGTGAGGAAGAACTGGCGAAACAAGAAGGTGGCGGTGGCCGAGGCGATCAGGGGCAGGGACAGACCCGCATAGCTGTTGAGCAGACCCAGGTCTGCCACCACCTTGTAGGTGGGCAGGATGCGCACCTCCACCGGCAGCATCAGCGTGATGAAGATGGCCCAGAAACACAGCATCCGGAAACGGAAGCGAAAGTACACGATGGCGAAGGCCGACAGCAGCGAGATGGCGATCTTGCCCACGGTGATGAAGATGGCAACGACGAAGCTCACCCACATCATGTGCACCACGGTGGTGTTGGAGCCGAGCTTGCCGCTGCCGAAGAGCGCGGCGCGGTAGTTGTCCCACAGGTGGCTGCCGGGCAGCAGCGGCATGGGCGACTGCACCACGGCCTCGGCGGTGTGGGTGGAGGCGACGAGGGCCAGATACAGCGGGAAGGCGACGATGCAAACCCCCAAGAGCAGCACCGCGTGCGAGAGAAAGACCAGCCAGGGCTTGCGATCGACCATGTTCAGTACTGCACTTTCTTTTCAACGTAACGAAATTGCAGCACCGTGAGGGTGATGACGATCAGCATCAGGATGACGGATTGCGCCGCCGAGCCGCCCAGGTCCAGCGCCTTGAAGCCGTCCAGATAGACCTTGTAGACCAGGATGGAGGTGGACTGCCCCGGCCCGCCCTGCGTGGCGGCGTCGATGATGCCGAAGGTGTCGAAGAAGGCGTAGACCACGTTCATCACCAGCAGGAAGAAGGTGGTGGGCGAGAGCAGCGGCAGCTGGATGTTCCAGAAACGCCGCCAAGGCCCGGCGCCGTCGATGGACGCGGCTTCGATCAGCGCTTTCGGGATCGATTGCAGGCCGGCCAGGAAAAAAAGGAAGTTGTAGGAAATCTGCTTCCAGACCGAGGCGATCACGATCATTGCCATCGCCTGGTTGTCGTTGACGAGGTAGTCCCACTGGTAACCCAGTTGGCCCAGATAGTGGGACACCACCCCGATGGAAGGCGAGAACAGGAAGACCCAGAGCACCCCCGCGATGACCGGCGCCACCGCGTAGGGCACGATGAGCAGGGTCTGGTAGGCGAGCGCAAAGCGCGTGATGCGGTCGGCGAAGATGGCCAGGGTGAGCGCCAGCACGATGCCTATGCCCGCCACCAGCACCGAAAACACGGCGGTGCGCTCAAACGAGTTCAGGTAGGCAGGGTCCTGGAACAGGTTGATGAAATTCTCCATCCCAACCCATTCGACGCTGGTGCCGAAGGCGTCTTCCATCTGGAAGGACTGCAGCACGGCCTGCGCCGCTGGCCAGAAGAAGAACACGCCGACGATGGCCAGTTGTGGCAGCACCAACGCCCAAGGCAACCAGGCAGAGCGAAAGAGAACCCGTTTTTCCATGCTGTTTGCAAGTGCGGCAGCCACCCGGGCAGGCCGGGCGGCTCGGCCCGCACGGAAGGTGCGGGCCTCATCCCGAAGTCGGTTTTACTTCTTGTAGGATTTTTCGAACTTGGCCAGCAGTTCGTTGCCGCGCGTGACGATGGCATCCAGCGCATCCTTGGGCGACTTCTTGCCGCTCCAGATCAGCTCGGTTTCTTCGTCCTCGATGGTGCGGATCTGCACGTAATTGCCCAAGCGGATGCCGCGCGAGTTGTCGGTCACCTTGCGCACCATCTGGTTGACGGCCACATCGGTGCCGGGGTGCTTCTCGTAGAAGCCCGAGGCGTTGGTCAGGTTGTAGGCAGCGGTGGTGATGGGCAGATAACCGGTGCGCTGGTGGCTGGCGGCCTGCACCTTGGTGTCCGAGAGAAACTCGAAGAACTTGGCTACGCCCTTGTAGGCCTCGGCCTTCTTGCCAGCCATGATCCACAGCGAGGCGCCGCCGATCACGGTGTTCTGCGGCGCGCCCTTGACGTCGGGGTAGTAGGGCAGGGGTGCGATACCGTAGGCAAATTTGGCGTTCTTGGAGACGTTGCCGTAGAAGCCCGAGGAGGTCTGGATCATCGCGCACTCGCCCGAGACGAAGGACGCCTCTGCCGTGTTGTTGCGCCCGCGGTAGACGAATTCACCGTCCTTGGCCAGGCGAGCCAGGTCATCAAAGTGGCGCACGTGCAGCGGCGAATTCATCTTCAGGCGCGCCTTGTAGCCGTTGGCCGACAGGCCGTTCTTCTCGGTGGCGAATTCCACGTTGTGCCAGGTGGAGAAGGATTCGAGTTGCGTCCAGCCCATCCACGCCAGCGTCATCGGGCAGGCGTGCCCGCTGGCCTTGAGTTTTTTCGCGGCGTCGAACACCTCGGGCCAGGTGGTTGGCAGCTTGTTCGGGTCCAGCCCCGCCTTCTTGAAGGCGTCTTTGTTGTAGTACGCCACCGTGGTCGAGCTGTTGAACGGGAAGCTCAGCATCTGGCCGTTGGGCGCGGTGTAGTAACCGGCCACGGCGGGGATGTAGCCGCTGGGGTCGAACGGCACGCCCGCATCCTTCATCACCTTGGCCACCGGCACCGTGGCGCCTTTGCTGGCCATCATGGTGGCAGTGCCCACTTCAAACACTTGCAGGATGTCCGGCGCGTTGCCCGAACGGAAGGCGGCGATCGCGGCGGTCATGCTCTCGGCGTAGCTGCCCTTGTAAGTGGGCACGACCTTGTATTCCTTCTGGCTTTCGTTGAATTGTTTGGCCAGGTCGTTCACCCACTCGTTGTTCACCGCCGTCATCGAGTGCCACCAGTGAATCTCGGTCTGGGCGTAGGCCGGTGAGGCCAGGCTCGCGGCCACAACGGCCGCACCGGCCAGCGCCAGAAGCTTGGATCGCATCAAATTACTCCTCGGGTGTGAACGATTGATCGGGTCGTGCGCGCCGGGCGCAACGACGTGACGGGGTTTTCCCACAGGTTGGGCTTGCACTACAACCGGGATAACCCGCTCGCCGGGGGGCGATCACGGGCGGGCTGTCGAGTGGGCGGGCAGACGCTGCTCGGGGATAATGCTGCACTGCATCATCTGAAGCGTCGGCGCGGGGCCGGGGTTTCGCAGCTCATCTCCTCCTCCAGTCACCATGCCCAAGACATCGCTCGACAAAAGCAAGATCAAGTTTCTGTTGCTGGAGGGCATCCATCCGCACGCCGTTGAAGTGTTGCGCAGCGCGGGCTATACGCAGATCGAGTCGCTGGCCACGGCGCTGGAGGGCGAGGAGCTCAAGAAGAAGCTGGCCGACACGCACTTCCTGGGCATCCGCTCGCGCACGCACCTGACGGCCGAGGTGCTGGCGCAGGCGCCCAAACTGGTGGCCATCGGGGCGTTTTGCATCGGCACCAACCAGATCGACCTGAAGGCCGCGCGCGAGCGCGGCGTCGCGGTATTCAACGCGCCGTATTCCAACACGCGCTCGGTGGCCGAGCTGGTGCTGGCCGAGGCCGTCCTGCTGCTGCGCGGCGTGCCCGCCAAGAGCGCGGCAGCGCACCGTGGCGGCTGGCTCAAGAGCGCCGAGCACTCGCATGAAATTCGCGGCAAGACGCTGGGCATCGTCGGCTACGGCAACATCGGCACGCAGTTGTCGGTGCTGGCCGAGGGGCTGGGCATGCACGTCATCTTCTACGACGTGGTCACCAAGCTGCCGCTGGGCAACGCGCACCAGGTTCACAGCCTGCAGGAGCTGCTGCGCGAATCCGACGTGGTCACCTTGCACGTGCCGCAACTGCCTTCCACGCAGTGGATGATCGGCGCCACCGAGATCGCGGCCATGAAGCCCGGTGCCATGCTGATCAATGCGTCGCGCGGCACCGTGGTCGAGATCGACCCGCTGGCCGACGCGCTCAAGGCCGGCAAGCTCGGGGGCGCGGCGATCGACGTGTTCCCGGTCGAGCCCAAGGGCAACAAGGACGAGTTCGTTTCGCCGCTGCGCGGGCTCGACAACGTGATCCTGACCCCCCACATCGGCGGTTCGACCCTGGAGGCGCAGGCCAACATCGGCCTGGAGGTGGCCGAGAAACTGGTCAAGTTCAGCGACAACGGCAGCACGATCACCTCGGTCAACTTTCCCGAGGTCGCGCTGCCACCGCACCCGGGCAAGCACCGCATCCTGCACGTGCACAAGAACGTGCCGGGCGTGCTGTCGGCGATCAACCAGGTGTTCGCCGACAAGCACATCAACGTGGCGGCACAGCACTTGCAGACCAACGAGGACATCGGCTACGTCGTGATCGACCTGGACGCGCGCTCGTCCGAACTGGCCGTGCAGCGCCTGGCCGAGGTGCCCGGCACGATCCGCTGCCGGGTGTTGTTCTAGCCCTCGCCGGCTTCGACCGGCTCCTGGCCGCCGTCGGCGCGCCCGAACACGGCCCAGCAGGCGATGAACATGGCCGCGATGGTGGGCCCGATCACGAAGCCGTTGATGCCGAACAGCGACATGCCGCCGATGGTGGATGCCAGCACCAGCCAGTCGGGCAGCTTGGTGTCCTTGCCCACCAGCACCGGGCGCAGCACGTTGTCGGTCATGCCGATCACCAGCGCGCCCCAGACGACCAGCGCCACGCCCTGCCACAGCGCGCCAGTGGCGAGCAGGTAGACGGCCACCGGTCCCCACACCAGCACCGCCCCGATCGCCGGCAGCAGCGACAGCAGCGCCATCACCACGCCCCAGAACACCGCGCCGCCGACGCCCAGCACCCAGAACGCCAGCGCGCCCAGCGCGCCCTGCACCAGCGCCACCACCACGTTGCCCTTGACCGTGGCGCGCACCACGGTGGCGAACTTGTCGAGCAGAAAGCGCGTGTGGCGGCGCTCCAGCGGCAGTACCGCGCGCACCTGCTGCGACAGCGTCACGCCGTCGCGCAGCAGGAAGAACAGCAGATACAGCATGACGGCGAAGTTGACCAGGAACTCGAACGTGTTCTGCCCCACAGCCAGTGCGTGCGTGGCCACCAGCTGCCCGCCTTGCAGCAGACTGCTGGAGAGCTTGTCGAGCACGCTTTGCAAGTCAAACAGTTCGAACCGCGCCAGCCATTCGGTGACCCACGACGGCACTGCAGCCAGCGTCTGCTGCACGTAGCTGCCCAGATTGATCTGACCGCCGCGCACCTTCTGCAGGAACGCCGTGATGTCGCTTACGAGCGAGCTGGCGATCAGGATCATGGGCAGGATCACGATCACCAGGCAGATCGACAGCGTCAGCAGCGACGCCAGCGTGGCGCGCCCGCGCACGCGGCGCAGGATCGCCTGGTTGATCGGATGAAACAGCAGGGCCAGCGTGACGGCCCACATCACCGCGCCGAACAGCGGCGCGAGGACCCACAGGAACGCCACCGTCACGCCGACCAGCAGCAGGATGAAGGCAATCCGACGCAGCGCAGGGGTGTTCATGGTGGGCGGGCCACTATACCCGCACCGTTCATGGGACGGCCGGCGGCCGGGCACAATCGGCGCTTCGAACTTCTTGCGACCAGCGCTCTCATGGCTGACCCTTCCGCCCCGCACGCCGCGCCCACCGCCATCACGCTGCACGGGCGATCGCGCGTGCTCGAACTCGTCTGGCCCGACGGCACGGTGCACCGGCTGCCGTTCGAGCTGATGCGCGTGTGTTCGCCCTCGGCCGAGGTTCAGGGGCATGGCCCGGGCCAGGAAACGCTGGTGACCGGCAAGCGTGAAGTCGACATTGTCAGCGTCGCGCCGGTGGGCAACTACGCCGTGCAGCCGAAGTTCTCCGATGGCCACGAAAGCGGCATCTTCACCTGGGGCTACCTGTTCCACCTGGGCGTCGACCAGGACGCGCTGTGGCGCGACTATGAGACGCGACTGGCCGCTGCCGGCCTGAGTCGAGATGCCGCCACGCAGCGCAATGCGCCGCCGGCCAAGGTGTTTCACGCGCGGCGCCAGCACTGACCCCGGTGCGGCGGCAGCGCCAGCGTTTCAACCGGTGTTGCGCAGGCCTGCGGCGATGCCGTTGATGCAGATGTGGATGCCGGTCTGCACGCGCTCGTCGCCTGGCTCGGCGCGCCAGCGGCGCAGCAGCTCGACCTGCAGGTGGTGCAGGGGATCGATGTACGGGAAGCGGTGCCGGATCGAGCGGGCGAGCGCCGCGTTGCCAGCCAGGCGCTGGCGCTTGCCGGTGATGCGCGCAAGTGCCTCGCTGGTGCGCTGCCATTCGGCCTCGATGGCGGCAAACACCTTCTTTCGCAGCCGCGCGTTTTCCACCAGTTCGCTGTAGCGCGAGGCGAGCGCCAGGTCGCTCTTGGCCAACACCATGTCCATGTTGGACAGCAAGGTGCTGAAAAATGGCCACTCGCGATGCATCTGGCGCAGCAGTTCGAGCTGCTGGCGCGGGCTGGCGTTCGGCCGCTCCAGGAACGCCTGGACCGCGGAGCCGAAACCGTACCAGCCCGGCAGCGTCAGGCGGCACTGGCCCCAGCTGAAGCCCCAGGGAATGGCTCGAAGGTCCTCGATCTTCTGGCCGGCCTTGCGCGAGGCCGGCCGCGAGCCGATGTTCAGCTCGGCGATCTCGCGGATCGGCGTGGCGCTGAAAAAGTAGTCGGCGAAGCCCGGTGTCTCGTAGACGAGCGCGCGATATGCCGCCATGCTCGCGCGCGACAGCTCGGCCGCCGCGTCGTGAAAGGCCCGGGTCGCGGGACGCGTGGGCTGCAGCAACGTGGCTTCCAGGGTGGCGGCCACCAGCGTCTCCAGGTTGCGCCGGCCGATCTCGGGGTTGGCGTATTTGCTGGCGATCACCTCCCCCTGCTCGGTCAGGCGGATTTGCCCGCGAACCGTTCCGGGCGGCTGCGCTAGGATGGCCTGGTAGCTGGGTCCGCCACCACGCCCGACCGTGCCTCCGCGCCCGTGGAACATGCGCAGTCGGATGGGCGGCTCGCGCGTGGCGGCGTTCATCTCGTCGAACAGCGCGACCAGCGCGATCTCGGCGCGGTACAGCTCCCAGTTGCTGGTGAAGATGCCACCGTCCTTGTTGCTGTCGCTGTAGCCGAGCATGATGTCCTGCTCGCCGCCGCTGGCGCGCACCAGCGCGGCGATTCCGGGCAGCGCGTAGAACTCGCGCACGATGGACGCGGCGTTGCGCAGGTCTTCGATGGTCTCGAACAGCGGCACGACGATCAGATCGGCCCGTGCGTCCGCGGGCGGCGAAGGCGTGGCCGCCAGGGGAGCCGCAATCCCGTCGAGTGTGCCGTGCAGCAGCCCGACTTCCTTTTGCAGCAGCAGCACTTCGAGCAGGTCGCTCACCGTTTCGGTGTGGCTGATGATGTAGTGGCGCAGCGCGTGCGCGCCGTAGCGAGTGCGCAGCTCGCGCGCGGCCTCGAAGACCGCCAGTTCGCCCAGCGCGTGCTCCGAGTAGCGTGCGCCGACCACGCGCAGCGGCCGCGCGTCGCGCAGCAGCTCCAGCAGCAGTGCGCGGCGCGCGGACTCGGGCAGCGCCGCGTAGTCGGCGTGCACGCGCGCGGTGGCCAGCAGTTCGGCGACGACGCGCTCGTGCTGGTCGGAGCTCTGCCGCAGGTCGACCGTGGCCAGGTGAAAGCCGAACACCTCGACGGCGCGCATCAGCGGGCGCAGTCTTTCCTGGCCCAGACTGGTGCCGCGATGCGAGCGCAGCGACTGCTCGATCACGCGCAGATCGAGCAGGAAGTCGTCGGCGCTGTCGTACGGCGCCTGCGGTGCGACGACGGGGTGAGCCGAGCGACCGCCCGCCAGGTTCTCCAGGGTGGCCGCCAGGCGCGCGTACAGCCCGGTCAGCGCGCGCCGATAGGGTTCATCGCTGCGGTGCTCGCTGGCGTCGGCGGATCGGTCGGCCAGTGCGCGCAACGCCGGCGTGACCTGCACCAGCTTGGCCGACAGCGACAGCTCGCGTCCCAGTTGGTGCACTTCGTTCAGGTGGTGGCGCAGCACCACCTCGGCCTGCCGGCGCAGTGCCAGCCGCAGGGTATCGGCGCCGACGTTGGGGTTGCCGTCGCGGTCGCCGCCGATCCACTGGCCCATGTGCAGGAAGCTGGCCACGCGCTCTCCGGGGCCCAGTTCGTGCTCCAGGTCGGCATACAGGCGGGGGATTTCGTGCAGGAAGGTCGATTCGTAGTACGACAGCGCGTTCTCGATCTCGTCGGCCACGGTCAGCCGGGAAAACCGCAGCAGACGCGTTTGCCACAACTGCGCCACGCGCGTGCGCAGTCGCGCCTCGTTGGCGGCCAGCGCGCGGGGCGACACGACATCGGTGGCATTGCGCTGCGACGCCGCGCGCGCGCGGATGTCGTCGCGTTCGGCCAGCAACTGGGCAATCTCGCGCTCGGTGTCAAGGATGCTCTTGCGCTGCACCTCGGTCGGGTGGGCGGTGAGCACGGGCGCCACGTAGCTGTCCGCCAGCGTGCGCGCCACCGTGTGGGCCGACAGGCCGGCCGCGCGCACGCGCGCCAGGGCGACTTCGATGCTGCCTTCCTGCGCGCTGCCCGCGCGTTCGTGCACGGCACGCCGGCGAATGTGGTGTCGGTCCTCGGCCAGGTTGGCCAGGTGGCTGAAATAGGTGAACGCGCGAATCACGCTCACCGTCTGGTCGCCACTGAGCGACTTGAGCAGCCGCTTCAGTGCGCGGTCGGCCGCGGCATCGGCATCGCGGCGAAACGCCACCGACAGGCGGCGCACCTGCTCGACCACGTCGTAGGCCGCCTGGCCCTCCTGCTCGCGGATCACGTCGCCCAGCATGCGCCCGAGCAGGCGGATGTCGTCGATCAGCGGCTGATCCTTGGAATGCTTGTGTGGGGTGTGGACAGTCATGGAAGGTTCCGGGCCGAACGCGGCCGCACGCGATTGTCGCGGGCGCCGCTTGCGTATGCGCTGCGCTACAGTGGCACTCGGGCCGGGGCCGCGGGGTTCGGCTGCGGCGCTCTCGGGCGCACTGAGTGGTTTTCCTGCAACACCTGGGTAGGGGTCGATGACGAGCACGCATTTCGGTTACGAATCCGTCGACGAGCGCGACAAGGCAAGGCGCGTGCGAGGCGTGTTCGACTCCGTCGCCTCCCGCTACGACCTGATGAACGATCTCATGTCGGGGGGCCTGCACCGACTGTGGAAGGCCTTCACGGTCATGGTGGCCAACGTGCAGCCCGGCCAGCAGGTGCTGGACATCGCGGGCGGAACCGGCGATCTGGCGCGTGCGTTTGCCCGCAAGGTGGGCGCGACCGGTCAGGTCGTGCACACCGATATCAACGAGGCGATGCTGCGCACCGGCCGCGACCGGCTGCTGAACGAAGGCCTGATCCTGCCCACCGTCGTGTGCGACGCCGAGCAGCTGCCCTTTGCCGCCGATCGGTTCGATCTGGTCAGCGTGGCGTTCGGGCTGCGCAACATGACGCGCAAGGACGCGGCGCTGGCCGAAATGGCGCGCGTGCTGCGGCCAGGCGGGCGCCTGCTGGTGCTCGAGTTCTCGCAGGTGGCCAGGCCCCTGCGCAAGGCCTACGACCTGTATTCGTTCCAGGTGCTCCCGCGCCTGGGCCGGCTGGTGGCCGGCGATGCGGACAGTTACCGTTATCTGGCCGAATCGATCCGCATGCACCCCGGGCAGGAGGAACTAAAGGGTCTGATGAAGGTCAACGGCTTTGGCCACGTGGACTATCACAACCTGACCGGCGGCGTCGCCGCACTTCACGTCGGGGTCAAATGCGGCTAGGCTTCATGTATTTCCCATCCATCTGACCTTTGGAGATCACCTCGGATGAAACCCGGTTACTTCCTGTCGCGTGTGCTCACGGTGTTGCTGGCCGTGGCGCTGGTCGGCGTGTTCAGTTTTGATGCCGAGGCCAAACGCATGGGCGGCGGCAAGTCGTTCGGTCGCCAGTCGAGCAACGTCACGCAGCGCGAGGCCGCGCCGCCCAAGACGCCCAGCCAGTCCGCTGCGACGGCGGCTCCCGGCGCCGGCGCGGCGGCGCAAACCGCGCGCAAGCCCTGGGCTGGAATGCTGGGTGGCCTGGCGGCCGGCCTGGGCCTGGCGTGGCTTGCCAATTCGCTGGGGCTGGGCGCGGGCTTTGCCAACCTGCTGCTGATCGGCCTGCTCGTGCTGGTGGTGCTGGCGGTCGTGGGGGCCGTCCGGCGCGCGCGTCAGGGTGGATCAGCCGGTGCTCCGCTGGCCTACCAGGGGGCCGGCGCGGCCGAGCCGATCATGCCCAGGCAATACAACCCGACCAAGGTGGGCAACGATGCGTCCGCGCGTCCCTGGGAAGCGCACGGAGCTGCTTTCGAAGGCGCTGGCGGGAGTGGTCAGAGCGGCTCCATCATCGGTTCGGCGCTGCAGGGCGCGCAAGGCTGGGGCGTTCCTGCCGATTTCGACGTGGCCGGCTTCACCGAGGCGGCCAAGCGCAACTTCATCACGCTGCAGCGGGCGTGGGACCATTCGGACATCGCCGCCTTGCGTGCGATGATGACCGACGAGATGCTCGACGAGATTCGAAGCCAGCTCGCCGAACGTGAGCGCAACGCGCCCGGACAGGGCAGCGAGACCGAGGTGGTGACGCTGGAGGCGCAATTGCTGGGGATCGAGGAACAGGCCGATGTCTACATGGCCAGCGTCGAGTTCAACGGGGTCATCCGCGAAGACCGGTCGACCGGCGCCGAGCCGTTCCGCGAAGTCTGGAACATGACCAAGCCCCGAAGCGGCCGCGGTGGCTGGCTGGTGGCTGGAGTGCAGGCGCTGCATTGATGGCTGGCGGGCGGCTCCAGGCGCCCCGACCGAATGCGCAAAGGCCCCGCTTGTCGGGGCCTTTCGTCGAGCGGCGCGGGCGTCGGCGGCCGGTGAATCGGGCCAACCCTGCGGAGCGTGCCCGTTTGTCATCAATAATCGGGGCATCATGGCGTCCCCGTTCACGCAACTCTCCGATGGTCTTGGCCGGCTTGCATCGGGCCTCAGGGCGCCCGACTGGCTGGTCCGCGAGGTGCAGCACCGCCTGGTGCTGTTTCTCAATCACGTGCTCACGCAGGAACCCGAGGCACAGACGCGCCTGGCCCGACAGCGGGGGCGCGTGGTGCGCCTGCAATGGCGTGATTTCTCGATGCAGCTGGCGGCCACCGCGGCCGGTCTGTGCGATCTGTCACCCGCGACCGAACACGATTTGCTGCTGACCGTGGTCGACGTGTCGCCGCTCGAGTTGCTGCGCGACGCGGTGCGCGGCGAGCGCCCGACGGTGCGCATCGAGGGCGACGTGCAGTTCGCGGCCGACGTGAACTGGCTCGTCGAGCACGTGCGCTGGGATTCCGAGGAGGATCTGGCGCGCCTGATCGGCGATGCCCCGGCGCACACGCTGGCCGGTTTTGCCCACGCCGCGGCCCAGGCGTTGCGGCGTTTCGCGGGCACGTTGCCGGGCCAGGGCAGGGCCGGCGGCCCATGAAGCGCTTCGTGCGCGCCACCACCATCGTGTGGGTGGCCTTGCGCTGCGGGCTCGACGAGCTGGTGCTGACCAGCTTTCAGAAGCCCGGGCTGCGGTTGCTGGCACGCATCGCCTCCGTCGGCCGCGATCTGTCGGCGCCGCGCGGCCAGCGTCTGCGCGAGGCGCTCGAGCGTCTGGGTCCGATCTTCGTCAAGTTCGGGCAGGTGCTCTCGACCCGGCGCGATCTGCTGCCGCTGGACATCGCCGACGAGCTGGCGCTGTTGCAGGATCGCGTGCCGCCGTTTCCGGCCGAGGTCGCGATCGCCACCATCGAGCGCGCGTTCCGCAAGCCGGTGGGAGAGCTGTTCACGCAGTTCGAGCGCGAGCCGGTGGCCAGTGCCTCGATCGCGCAGGTGCACTTCGCCACGCTGGTCGACAAGGGTGGGCGCGAGCGCGAGGTCGCGGTGAAGGTGCTGCGCCCGGGGATGCTGCGCGTGATCGAGCAGGACCTGGACCTGATCCGCATGATGGCCCGCTGGATCGAGCGCCTGTCGGCCGACGGCAAGCGCCTGAAGCCGCGCGAGGTGGTGGCCGAGTTCGACAAGTACCTGCACGACGAGCTGGATCTGGTGCGCGAGGCGGCCAGCGCGGCGCAACTGCGGCGCAACATGGCGGGCCTGGATCTGGTGCTGATCCCGGAGATGTTCTGGGATCTGTGCCGCCCGGACGTGATCGTGATGGAGCGCATGAACGGCATCCCGATCGGCCAGGTCGAGCGCCTGCGCGAGGCGGGGGTGGACATTCCCAAGCTGGCGCGCGA
The DNA here is from genome assembly GCA_964527755.1 of uncultured Ottowia sp. Lineage (GTDB taxonomy): Bacteria > Pseudomonadota > Gammaproteobacteria > Burkholderiales > Burkholderiaceae_C > Ottowia. The sequence goes on along the minus strand of CAZGOL010000025.1, from coordinate 9,971 downwards.
CGGGGTCACGATCTTCTTCACCCAGGTGTTCCGCGACGGCTTCTTTCACGCCGACATGCATCCGGGCAACATCATGGTCAGCGTCGATCGGGCCACCTTCGGGCGCTACGTGTCGCTCGACTTCGGGATCGTCGGCACGCTGACCGAGTACGACAAGGAATACCTGGCACAGAACTTCAGTGCCTTCTTCCAGCGCGACTACAAGCGCGTGGCCGAGCTGCACATCGAAAGCGGCTGGGTGCCGCCGGGCACCCGGGTCGACGAACTGGAGGCGGCGGTGCGCAGCGTGTGCGAGCCCTATTTCGACCGGCCGCTCAAGGAGATCTCGCTGGGCATGGTGCTGATGCGCCTGTTCCAGACCTCGCGGCGCTTTCACGTCGAGATCCAGCCGCAGCTCGTGCTGCTGCAAAAGACGCTGCTCAACATCGAAGGCCTGGGCCGCGAGCTCGACCCCGAGCTCGACCTGTGGAGCACCGCCAAACCGTTCCTGGAAAAGTGGATGCGCGAGCAGATCGGGCCCAGGCGGCTGTGGCACGAACTGAAGGCACAGGCACCGTACTACGCGCGCATGCTGCCCGAGCTGCCACGCCTGCTGCATGGTTACCTGCAGCGGCGCGAGGGCGACGCGCGCGAGCGCGAGCTGCTGCGGCTGCTGGCCGATCAGCGGCGCGCCAACCGCGTGTTGCAGGCGCTGGTGTTCGGCACCGCGGGCTTCGCACTCGGGCTGGTGGTCATGCAGATTCTGATCTGGCTGCGGGTTTTATGAACAAAACAGCTTGATTGGCTTGCCAGATGTGCCAGACAGGCTATCAAATCGATAGTATCAAAAAGCGAGGAAAATCGCGCGTCGGTTTTCCTTGAGACTGGGATTGCGGGAGGCGGATTCATGTTGGTGAGCTTCATCGTCCTGTACCTGCTGGCGTCGATCGGCATCGGCCTGTACGCCGCCCGGCGCGTGCACAACACGGCGGACTACGCGGTGGCCGGGCGCAGCCTGCCACTGGCGGTGGTGATCGCCACCACCTTTGCCACCTGGTTCGGCTCCGAGAGCGTGCTCGGCGCGCCGGCGCAGTTCGTCAAGGAAGGCCTCAGCGGCACGGTGGAAGACCCGTTCGGCGCCGGCATGTGCCTGGTGCTGGTGGGCCTGTTCTTCGCGCGCAAGCTGTACGCGATGAACATCATCACCATCGGCGACTACTACCGCCAGCGCTACGGGCGCGTGGTCGAGGTGCTGTGCTCGAGCATCATCATCTTCAGCTACCTGGGCTGGGTGGGCGCGCAGATCACGGCGCTGGGGCTGGTGTTCAACCTGCTGAGCGGTGGCGCCATCTCGCTGTCCTGGGGCATGGTGATCGGCACGTTGATCGTGTTGATCTACACCCTGTACGGCGGCATGTGGTCGGTGGCGCTGACCGACTTCGTGCAGATGATCGTGATCGTGCTGGGGCTGCTGGCCATCGCCTGGTACGCCGCCGAGATGGCCGGTGGCACCGAACGCGTGGTTGCGCTGGCGGCCACCGAGGGGCGCTTCCGGTTTTTCCCCACCGGCGGGTTCAAGGAATGGACGTTCTTCATTGCCGCCGCCATCACCATGATGCTGGGCTCGATCCCGCAGCAGGACGTGTTCCAGCGCGTGATGTCGTCCAACAACGCCGACACCGCGCGCAGCGGCCCGGTCATCGGCGGATTGCTGTACATCGGCTTCGCGTTCGTTCCCATGTTCATTGCCATCGCCGCGCTGATCGCCATGCCAGAGCAGGCGGGCGCGCTGGTGGCCGACGACCCGCAGAAGGTGCTGCCCACGCTGGTCATGGAGCGCATGCCGGTGGCGCTGCAGGTGGCCTTCTTCGGCGCGCTGCTGTCGGCCATCATGTCCACCGCCTCGGCCACCATGCTGGCGCCCTCGACCACCTTCGTCGAGAACATCCTGCGCAACCTGCGTCCCGGCATGAGCGACGCCGAGACGCTCAAGGCCATGCGCATCAGCGTGCTGGGCTTCACGGTGTGCGTGCTGGTCTATTCGATCACCATGGAAGGCTCGTCCATCTACGAGCTGGTGTCGGGGGCCTACCAGGTGCCGCTGGTGGGCGCCTTCGTGCCGCTGGCGTTCGGCGCCTACTGGAAGCGCGCCACCACCCAGGGCGCCCTGCTCGCGATGGCGCTGGGCATCGGCGTGTGGCTGCTGTTCGTCTCCAGCCCGATGCTGCGCGAAGCCTTTCCGCAGCAGCTCGCGGGCGTTCTGGCGGCCATCGCGGGGATGATCTTCGGCTCGCTGGCGCCCCAGTGGCTGCCCAACCACAAGGGCGTGGCGCACCATTACCAGCCCAGTGCGTCCTGAATCGGCGCGGCGACGGGGCACGAAAGAGAGGTGCTACCTATAATTTAAGGTTTTGCACTGATTTCGAATCGCGTTGCCATGCCCATTTATGCGTACAAGTGCAGCTCCTGCGGGTTTGCCGAGGACGTGCTGCAAAAGCTCTCCGACGCACCGCTCACGCTCTGTCCGTCCTGCGGCAAGGCGGCGTTGCACAAGCAGGTGACGGCGGCGAGCTTCCGGCTCAAGGGTTCGGGCTGGTACGTCACGGATTTCCGCGACGAAGGCAAGGCGCCCGGTGCCGACGAGAAAAAGGACGAGGCGCAGCCGCATCACCGCCACGCCGAGTCCGCAGGCCACGAGAACGGTGCGCCGGCACCCGCCGCCGAGGCTGCTCCGGCACCAGCGCCGGCGGCGGCCCCCGCACCAGCCGCCGCCCCCACTGCGGCTCCCGCAGCAGCCGTGGCCAGCAGCGGCAACGCAGCCAGTTGATCGGGCTCGACCCGCGCCCACTCGTCCATGCCCGCCGATCCGCACCGCTCCGGCTCGCCCATGGCCCGCCTGCGGCAATACTTCATCACCGGGCTGCTGGTGTGGCTGCCGGTGGCCGTGACGGTGTGGGTATTGCTGTGGATGCTCGGCATCCTGGACGGCATCTTCCAGGTGATGCTGGCGGCGGCCGAAACCATGATTCCGCCGCTCCAACCGCTGGCCAGTCGGCTGCGCCACGTGCCGGGGCTGGGCGTGATCCTGGTGGCCATCGTGATTCTGGGCACCGGCGTGTTCGTGGCGAACATCTTCGGCCAGTGGGCGCTGCGCCAGTGGGACAAGCTGATGGTGCGCATCCCGGTGGTGCGCAGCATCTATTCCAGCGTCAAGCAGGTGTCGGACACGCTGTTTTCCGGCTCCGGCCAGGCGTTTTCCAGGGCACTGCTGATCCAGTATCCGCGTCAGGGCGCGTGGACGATCGCCTTCCTGACCGGCCGGCCCGGCGGTGAAGTGGCCACTCACCTGCAGGGCGACTACGTGAGCGTGTACGTGCCAACCACACCCAACCCGACTTCGGGCTTCTTCCTGATGGTGCCGCGCGCCGATGTGATCGAACTGCGGATGAGCGTGGACGAGGCGCTCAAGTACGTGATTTCCATGGGGGTGGTGGCGCCCTCGCTGCGCGCGCCGGATGTGCCTGACGCGGAGCAGCCGCACCAGCCGGTGCCCGCGGCCGCGCTGCCCGGCGCCGTCGATCCGCAGGCGCACCCCGAATCCTGATTTTTTGAAAGCGAATTCTTCCATGCCCATGCGTTCCCATTACTGCGGACTCGTGACCGAGGCGCTGATCGGCCAGAGCGTGACCCTGTGCGGCTGGGTCAACCGGCGGCGCGACCACGGCGGCGTGATCTTCGTCGACCTGCGCGACCGCGAGGGCTACGTGCAGGTGGTGTGCGACCCCGACCGCCCGCAGATGTTCAGGCTGGCTGAAGACCTGCGCAACGAGTTCTGCATCCAGGTCAAGGGCCTGGTGCGCGCGCGTCCCGAGGGCACCACCAACGACAACCTCAAGAGCGGCAGGATCGAGGTGCTGTGCCACGAGCTGATGGTGCTCAATGCCTCGGTCACGCCGCCGTTCCAGCTCGACGACGACAACCTGAGCGAGACCACGCGCCTGACGCACCGCGTGCTCGACCTGCGCCGCCCGATGATGCAGCACAACCTCATGCTGCGCTACCGCGTGGCGATGGAGGTGCGCAAGTTCCTGGATGCGCAGGGCTTCGTCGATATCGAGACGCCGATGCTCACCCGCAGCACGCCCGAGGGCGCGCGCGACTATCTGGTGCCCAGTCGCGTGCACGACGGCATGTTCTTCGCGCTGCCGCAGTCGCCGCAGTTGTTCAAGCAGTTGCTGATGGTGGCGGGGTTCGACCGCTACTACCAGATCACCAAGTGTTTTCGCGACGAAGACCTGCGCGCCGATCGCCAGCCCGAGTTCACGCAGATCGACTGCGAGACCTCGTTTCTCGATGAGCTGGAGATTCGCGAGCTGTTCCAGCGCATGATCGCGCAGGTGTTTCGCAGCGCGCTGGGGGTGGACCTGGGCGAGTTCCCGGTGCTGCCCTGGGCCGAGGTGATGCACCGCTTCGGCTCCGACAAGCCCGATCTGCGCGTCAAGCTGGAGTTCACCGAACTCACCGACGCCATGAAGGACGTGGACTTCAAGGTGTTCAGCGGCCCCGCCAATGCCGCCGGTGGCCGCGTGGTGGCGCTGCGCGTGCCTGGTGGCGGGGCAATGAGCCGCGGTGAAATCGACGGCTACACCGAGTTCGTCAAGATCTACGGCGCCAAGGGACTGGCCTGGATCAAGGTGGTGGATGCGGCGCAGGGTCGCGAGGGCCTGCAGTCGCCGATCGTCAAGAACCTGCACGACGCGGCGATCGCGGAGATCCTCGGGCGCAGCGGTGCGCAAAGCGGCGACATCCTGTTCTTCGGTGCCGACAAGGCCAAGGTGGTCAACGATTCCATCGGCGCGCTGCGCCTGAAGATTGGCCACGGCGAATTCGGCAGGAAGTCCGGGCTGTTCGAAGAGCGCTGGGCGCCGCTGTGGGTGATCGACTTCCCGATGTTCGAATGGGACGATGAGCAACTGCGCTGGAGCGCCGTGCACCACCCCTTCACCGCGCCCAAGGACGGGCACGAGGACTACATGGACACCGAGCCGGGCAAATGCCTGGCCAAGGCCTACGACATGGTGCTCAACGGCTGGGAACTGGGCGGCGGATCGGTGCGCATCCACCGGGCCGACGTGCAGAGCAAGGTGTTTTCCGCGCTCAAGATCGGACCCGAGGAGGCGCAGGCCAAGTTCGGCTTTCTGCTCGATGCGCTGCAGTACGGCGCGCCGCCGCACGGGGGACTGGCGTTCGGGCTCGACCGCCTGGTGACGCTGATGACCGGTGCCGACTCGATTCGCGACGTGATCGCCTTCCCCAAGACGCAGCGCGCCCAGTGCCTGCTCACCCAGGCGCCCAGCCCGGTCGACGAAAAGCAGTTGCGCGAGTTGCACATTCGCCTGCGCAACGCGCAGGCGGCCTGAGGCGCGCTGCCGGCCGGCGCGCGCTCTGCTACCATGATTTTTTTGCACTGGAGGCACGCTCATGGCAAGCATTTCCGACATGGCCGATAGCGCCATCGAAGCCAAGGAAGAGTTGGTGGCCAACCTGCGTCGCGTGATTTCGGACGCCGAAGACCTGCTGGCGGCCACCGCCGGCGAGGCCGACGGGCGCCTGGCCGACCTGCGCGCCCGTGCGCGCGAGAACTTGGCGCTGGCGCGCGAGAAGCTGGCCGATGCCGATGCCGCCGTGCGTGCCCACGCGCGGCGCGCGGCGACGGCGACCGACGACTACGTGCACGACAACCCCTGGCAGTCGATCGGCGTGGCCGCCGCCATCGGCATGCTGGTCGGCGTGCTGCTGGGCCGCCGCTGAGCGCTCCCGGCAGCGGTCCGCATCGACTGGGCACCGTGGATTCGGGCGCCGAAGGCACTGCCGCGCGGGTGCGCGCGCTGCTGGCCGACCTGCTGGAGCTGGTCGCCGTCCGGCTGGAGCTGTTCGGCGTCGAGGCGCGTGAGGATCTGGGCCGCGTCATCACCGTCGCGGTGCAAAGCGCGCTGGCCGCGGTGCTGCTCAGTTTCGGCCTGATCTTCCTGGCGCTGTTCGTCACCGTGCTGCTGTGGGACACGCACCGCCTGCTGGCGCTGGGCGTGTGCACGGCGCTGTTCCTGGGCGGTGGCCTCGTGCTGGGGTTGCTGGCCTGGCGGCGCATGCGCAGTGGTCTGAGCCTGTTTCGCGCCAGCCTGGAAGAGCTGCGGCGTGATCGCGAGCAACTGCGTTCATGAACGACCGGCCCGTTTCGCACGATGCGCGCCTGCTCGCGGCGCGGCGCGAACAGCTGTTGCTGCGCTCGGCGCAGTTGCGCGAGCGCCTGAACGCGCGCGCCGACGTATTGCGGCCGGCCTGGCGTGCCGCCGACCGGGTGCGCAGCGGTCTGCGCGCCGTACGCGAACACCGCGCGCTGGTGCTGATGGCGGGCACGGTGCTGGGCGCCGCCCTGCTGGCGCGCCCGCGCCGCGTGGTGGGGTTGGGCCTGAAGGCGTGGTCGGGCTGGCAGCTCGTGCGGCGCGTGCGTCCGCTGGCCCGCGTCGTGCGGCGCTGGATGTCGTGAGCGGCCCCGCGGGTGCGAGCGGATCGGGGCGGCGCATGGATTCGATTGCGTCGGCGCCGGCGGCGCATTTCAAGATCCCGGAGTCGGTGCTGGTGGTGATCCACACCGCGGCGCTTGACGTGCTGCTGATCCGGCGCGCCGACGCGCAGGGCGAATTCTGGCAATCGGTCACCGGCAGCAAGCAGGCGCCGGACGAGCCGCTGGCATGCACCGCGGCGCGCGAGGTGGCCGAGGAGACGGGCCTGGACGCCGCCGCGCCCGGCTGCGCCCTGACCGACTGGCAACTGCAGAACGTGTACGACATCTACCCGCGCTGGCGCGCGCGCTACGCGCCGGGCGTGACGCGCAACGTCGAGCACGTGTTCGGCCTGCGCGTGCCGGCGGGTGCCGCGGTGCGCCTGAATCCGCGCGAGCACGACCGTTTCGTCTGGTTGCCGTGGCGCGAGGCGGCCGATCGCTGCTTCTCGCCCTCCAACGCCGAGGCCTGCCTGCTGCTGCCGCGGTTTTGCCAGGCCGGCGGATCGCCGTGACGTCGGGGCGCGTCGAGCTGCTCGCGCCGCAGGTGCTTCGGGTGGCTACCTACAACATCCACAAGGGCGTGCAGGGTATCGGACCCGCGCGGCGGCTGGAGATCCACAACCTGGGTCTGGCGGTGGAGACGCTGGACGCCGACATCGTTTGCCTGCAGGAGGTGCGCGCGCAGAACTGGCGCGAGGCGGCGTACTTCACCCGCTGGCCCGATCTGCCGCAGGCGCAGTACCTGGCGCCCGATGGCTACGAGGCCGTGTATCACACCAACGCCATCACCCGCTACGGCGAGCATGGCAACGCGCTGCTTTCGCGCTGGCCCATCATCAGCCATCGGCACGAGGACATGTCGGATCACCGTTTCGAGCAACGCGGACTGCTGCACGTCCAAGTGCTGGCCATGGGGCGGCCGATGCACGTGATCGTGGTGCACTTCGGGTTGATTCCGGCCAGCCGGCTGCGCCAGACTTTCCAGTTGCGCCGGTACATCGCGCGCGAGGTGCCGCCCGAGGCGCCGCTGCTGGTGGCGGGCGACTTCAACGATTGGGGCACGCGCGTGCGGCGGCTGTTGCGCGTCGATTCCCTGCGCAGCTTCGAGGGGCCGCGCACACTGACCTATCCATCGCGCTTTCCGGTGGCCCAGCTCGATCACATCTACGCGCGCGGCCTGCACCCGCTCAGCCTGGCGGCGCCGCGCGGGCGGGTGTGGCGCCGCATGTCGGATCACCTGCCGCTGATCGCCGAGTTCCAGCTCCTGGCGCCGCCCGACGGCATCGCTCTCGCTATGTGAGTCATAGCAGGTTGCCCCGTGCGCATGGGCCTGACAAGCTACACACGCCACGAACGCCTTGCTGCTACCATCCTGAGTCCATGAAGCAACCAGAACCCGACACGCCCCCGTCCGCGGCGTCGAGCGACGAAGGCACCCCGGTATCGGTGAAGATCCGCGAGCGGCTGCGCGCGGCCGGCCGGCGCTTCAACGCCAACGACAACATCGCCGACTTCATCGAGCCCGGCGAGCTCGAGCGCCTGCTCGACGAGGTGAGCGGCAAGATGCAGGGCGTGCTCGACAGCCTGGTGATCGACACCGTGCACGACCACAACACCGCCGGGACGGCGCACCGCGTGGCCAAGATGTACCTCACCGAGGTGTTCCAGGGCCGCTACGTGCGGCCACCGGCGATCACCGAGTTCCCCAATGCCGAGCGCCTGAACGAGCTGATGATCGTCGGCCCCATCACCGTGCGCTCGGCGTGCAGCCACCATTTCGTCCCCATCATGGGGCATTTGTGGATCGGGGTGATGCCCAACGAGCACACCAACGTGATCGGCCTGTCCAAGTACGAGCGGCTGGCGCGCTGGATCATGAACCGCCCGCAGATCCAGGAAGAGGCGGTGGTGCAGCTCGCCGACCTGATCCAGCACAAGACCAAGCCCGACGGCCTGGCGCTGATCATGGAGGCGAGCCATTACTGCATGTCCTGGCGTGGCGTGAAGGACAAGGAAAGCCGGATGATCAATTCGGTCATGCGCGGCGTGTTCCTCAAGGACGTCAACCTGCGGCGCGAGTTTCTCGCATTGATTGGACAGAGGCACTGACATGCTGGTTCGTCTTCTATATGCCAGCCGCGCGGTCGACGCGGCCCCCGCGGCGCTCGAAGGCATCCTCGCCGCGGCGCGCCAGCACAACCTGCAACTGGGCGTCACCGGCGCGCTGGTCTACGGGCGTGGCGTTTTCCTGCAGGTGATCGAGGGCAGCCGGCCCGCCATCAGCGCGCTGTACGGCTCGATCCAGCGTGACCCGCGCCACAAGGACGTCGAGCTGCTGCACTTCGAGGAGATCGCGCAGCGGCGTTTCGGCAGCTGGACGATGGGGCTGGTCGACGTCGAGCGCGTCAACCCCAGCGTGCTGCTCAAGTACTCCGAGCGGCCGGTGCTCGACCCGTACGCCGTGTCGGGCCAGGCGTCGATGGCGCTGATGGAAGATCTGATCGCCACCGCCGCCATCGGCGCCCATCCGTGAGCGCTGTCGCACGCATCGGTTAGCCGCCCGTGTCCGGCCAGGCGCTCGCGCTGGTGCTGCTGGCCGGGCTCATTCATGCCGGCTGGAACATCGTTGCCAAGAAGACGGGCGGTGATGCGCGCTTTGCCCTGTTCGTCTCGGTCTGGCTCCTGGTCATCTGGGCACCGCTGGGTCTGTGGCTGGGCTGGGATGCGGTGCCGGCATGGGGCGCGACCCAATGGGCGGTGGTGGCGGGCAGCGCGGTGCTGCACGTGCTGTATTTCGTGACGCTGCTGCGCGGCTACCGCGCGGCGGATCTGACGGTGGTCTATCCGCTGGCGCGCGGCACCGGGCCACTGCTGTCGTCCGTGGTGGCGGTTCTGCTGCTGGGAGAGGCGCTCACCCCGTGGGGCGTCTCGGGGGTGCTGGCCGTGGTGCTGGGAGTGCTGCTGATCGCCGGCGGCACTCGCCTGTGGCGGACCGGCGGTTCGCCCGAGGCGCGGCGGCGCCGCGGCCTGGGCCTGGGCTACGGCGTGCTGACGGGCGTGTGGATCGCCGGCTACACGGTGATCGACGGCTACGCGGTCAAGGTGCTGTTGCTGTCGCCCGTGCTGGTCGACTACGTCGGCAACGCCCTGCGCCTCGCGTTGCTCGCGCCCGCGGCGCTTGGCGACCGGGCGGCCACCGCATGCCTGTGGCGCGCGCAGTGGCGCGCCGCGCTGGGCGTGGCCGTGTTCAGCCCGATCGCCTACGTCCTGGTGCTGTACGCCATGCAGCACGCGCCGCTGTCGCTGGTGGCGCCGGCGCGCGAGGTGTCGATGCTGTTTGCCGCGCTGCTGGGCGGACACCTGCTGGGCGAGGGCGAGCGCGCGCTGCGCGTGGTCGGCGCGCTGCTGATCGCTGGCGGAGTGGCGG
>CAZGOL010000024.1:13871-24141 GCA_964527755.1 uncultured Ottowia sp. | reverse complement strand
CGTCGCGCGGCAGCACGCGGCGCACCACGGGCTCGTCTTTGGCGGCCAGCTCGACCATCTTCCTCTCGATCGCCGCCAGATCGTCGGGCGTGAACGGCCGCTCGTAGCTGAAGTCGTAGTAAAAGCCGTTTTCGATCACCGGCCCGATCGTCACCTGAGCCTGCGGAAACAGCTCCTTGACGGCGTACGCCAGCAAGTGCGCGGTGGAGTGGCGGATCATCTCCAGCCCTTCCGGGTCCTTGGCTGTGACGATGCTCAGCCGCGCGTCGCGGTTGATCGAATAGCTCGTGTCGACCAGCTTCGAGTCCACCTTGCCGCCCAGCGCGGCCTTGGCCAGCCCCGGGCTGATCGATTGCGCCACCTCGGCGACCGTGACCGGGGTCGCGAACTCGCGTTTGGCCCCGTCTGCGAGCGTGATTTCAACCATGGAAATGCTCCGTGTCCTGCTGCCCGCCCGGCTGCGGCCGCGCGGGGGGTGTTCAACAAAAAGGCGCGGTCCGGGCCGCGCCTTGTCCGGGGTGGCTTGCTGCTTCATGCCGGCCAAGCACCCCACATTGCACGCTGTCTCAGACCATGACAAGCCACTTGGTAGTTCGCGGTGTCATAACCCGTCGATGCCTTTCTCGCCCTTGTTCGTGAATCGGTGCGCACCACCGCGGCGCGCACGAGCCAAGGATCGATTTTACCCGTTGTGCCTCGCCAGCGGCTCAGGCCCGTGGCCTGAGTGCAAGGGCGCTCACCACTGGCCGCGTGGGACGCCCTGTGCCCGGCGCAAACCGGCGACGATGAGTTCGGCCGAGTTGGTGTGGTTGGCGCGCTGCGCCAGATCGAGTGCGGTCATCCCGTTCTGGTTGCGCAGATTCAGGTCGGCACCCGCCTGGATCAGCAGCTTGACCGCCTCGGGGGTGCCGAAATAGGCGGCCATCATGAGCGGTGTGTTGCCGTTGGGGGCCTGCGCGTCGATGAACGCGTGGTGTTCGAGCAACAGGTCCATGATCTGGAGATGGCCGTTGGTGGCTGCGTAGTGCAGCGCTGTCCAGCCGGGTTTGTTGACGTCGGCGTCCAGGGCGATCAGCCGGCGGGCGATGTCCAGATAGCCATTGAGCGCTGCCATCATCAGCGGACTCTCGTCGGTCGCGTTGCGTTGCTCGGGTTTGAGGCGCGGCGACTCCAGCAACGCATTGGCGGCCTTCAGCGAACCCTCCTGAAGTGCCAAGTACAACGCAGGGACCCCCTTTTCGTTCTTGGCGTTGGGGTCGACTCCATCGGCCAGCAGGCCACGCACCGCCTGATCGCTGTCTTGCGTGACGGCGCGAAACAGGTCACCCGCATCGGCGGCACGCAACCCCGGCGGCACGGCAAGAACCGAAACGCAAGCCAGCACCTGCCGGCGCGTCGGACCACCAGTCATCGCGCCACCCTTGCAAATAGCCGGGAGAAGTTGGCGCTTGTCAACTCGGCGACGCGCTCGACGCTGCAGCCCCGCAGCTCGGCCAGGCGTCGGGCGACGTGCGGCACATAGGAAGGGTTGTTGATCTTGCCGCGATGGGGTACCGGCGCCAAGTAGGGTGAATCGGTTTCGATCAGGATCCGGTCATCCGGTACCAACTTGGCCACTTCGTGCAGTTCGCGGGCGTTCCTGAACGTCACGATGCCGGAAAACGACACGAAAAACCCGCGATCAAGCGCCGCGCGCGCCACCTCGCGCGTCTCGGTAAAGCAGTGAAACACGCCCCCGGCGCTGTTCGCGTCCCCGTTCTCGCCCTCCTCGTCGAGAATCGCCAGCGTGTCTTGCGAGGCGGCCCGGGTATGAATCACCAGCGGCACCGCAGCCCGGCGTGCGGCCCGAATGTGGATGCGAAAGCGTGCGCGCTGCCAGCCGAGGTCGGCAATGCTCCGCCCGCCCTTGCGCTCGTCCAGCGCGTAGTAATCCAGCCCGGTTTCGCCGATGGCGACCACCTTGGGTTGGCTGGCGGCCGCCACCAGTTCGTCTTCGCCCGGTTCGTGCACGTTCTCGCTGTCGGGATGCACACCCACGGTGGCCCAGAAATGCTCGTGTACGGCCGCCAACGCCAGGACGGCGGGAAATTCCTCCATCGTCGTGCAAATGCACAGCGCCCGCGTGACCCGCGCGGCGGCCATGGCATCACGAATGGCGGGAAGATCGGCAGCCAGCTCGGCGAACGTGAGGTGGCAATGGGAATCGGTGAACATGCGGCCGTGATGGTACCGCCGGGGCTTCAGAACGTCTGGGTCGGGCGCTCGGAGCTCATCGTGGCACCCAGCAGCTGCTCGATCTTGGCCTTGAGCTGCACGGATTTCTCGTCCTTGGGAAACCGGATGCCGACACCCTGCGAACGCCGACCGGCAGCGCGCGCGGGGGTGATCCAAGCCACCTTGCCGGCAACCGGGTAACGCTGGGGGTCGTCCAGCAGGGTCAGCAGAACGTAAAGATCGTCGCCCAGCCGATAGTCGCGCTCGCTCGGGATGAACAGCCCGCCTTCGGTGAACGCGGGGATGTACGCAGCGTACAGCGCGGCCTTTTCCTTGATGGCGAGCTGGATGACGCTCGGCCGCGGGGTGTTCAGCGCTGCACTTTGGCTTGTGGTGGACATGGTGGCTGTCACGCAGAAGACTTCAGGGGCCGGAGTGTAAGGCCCGCCTGGCCGTGCTGGCGAGGAATTCTTTGGCCAAACCGGCGTTTAATGGGTGTTCGGCGTTGCGCACGAGCTGCCCGAGCTGCACCCACCAGCGCCCCAGGACACGCAGCGAGAGCGGACGCGCCGGCAGGTCGGCTTCGTCAAAAAACCGCACGGGCGCGCCGACCTGGCGCGCCATCAGGTCGTGACAGAGCTTTTGCAGGCGTGCCACGGCTTCGGGCAGCGCCAGATCGGCCAGTGGTGCGACGTCACCCCGGGCCATGGCTTGCGGCAAGCCGGCCCACAGGCGGGCGCTGGTCTTGTCGGCGGCCCACTGCAACGCGGCGCTCGGGCGCCCGCCGGCCGCACGCAGCAGTGCCTTGGCGAAGTCGCCCGTAACGCCTTGCGCGCCGAGCCAGGCCAGCGACTCGTCCTCTCGCGGCCAGGCCAGCGTGTACGCCTGACAACGGCTACGGATGGTGGGCAGGAGCAGGTGCGCCGCATCGGTGGCGAGCACGAAGCGCACGTCGCCCGGGGGTTCCTCCAGCGTCTTGAGCAGCGCGTTGGCGGCGACGGCGTTCATGCGCTCGGCCGGATACACCAGAACCGCCTTGCCGCGCCCGCGACCGCTGGTGCGCTGGGCGAACTCGATCGTCTCGCGCATGGCGTCCACGCGGATCTCGCGGCTGGGCTTGCGCTTCTTGTCGTCGATCTCGGATTGGGCTTTTTCCGACAGCGGCCAGCCGCGTTCGATCATCTCGGTTTCGGGCATCAGCACCACCAGATCGGGGTGCGCGTGCACATCGATCCCGTGACAACTGGCGCACGCGCCGCAGGCACCTGATGGCGTGGGGGCCTCCGAGCCGCCGCCGGGCCGTCCCAAGGCGGCGAGCGCCCCCTCGGGGGGCAGCGAACCTCGCGCAGCGGGGAGCGTGGGGGCCTCCGAGCCGCCGCCGGGCCGTCCCAAGGCGGCGAGCGCCCCCTCGGGGGGCAGCGAACCTCGCGCAGCGGGGAGCGTGGGGGCATCACACAGCCAGGCACGCACCAGCGCAAGCCCCAACTCGAACTGGCCCAACCCCGACGGCCCGTGCAGCAACCAGGCGTGACCGCGCCGGGCCAGCAGCGCCTGCAACTGGCGCTCGATCCACGGGGCCAGGATGACGCCGGCGCTCAAAGCCACCCCCTGCCCCGCACCGCCGCTTGCACCGCCTGCCAGACGGATGCCTGCGGCTGATCGGCGTCGATGCGTGCAAAGCGCGGTGCGTGCTCATCGGCACGGCGGGCGTAGCCGGCGCGCACGGCCTCGAAGAAGGCCAGCGGCTGGGCCTCGAACTTGTCGGGTGCGCGCGCACCGACCAGGCGCGCGGTGGCCACGGCGGGCGGGAGGTCGAACCACAGCGTCAAGTCGGGGTGCAGCACGTCTTTATGAATCAAATCAGCGTCTTTGGCTTGCAGGGTCTGCCCAAGCAGCTCCAATAACGATAGCGAATGCCAATCGAAGCCACGCCCGCCACCCTGGTAGGCAAACGTGGCGTCGGTGAAACGGTCGCACAAAACCACCTCACCGCGCCCCAATGCCGGCACGATCACCCGCGCCAAGTGATCGCGCCGGGCGGCGAACATCAGCAGGGCTTCGGTGAGCGCGTCCATCGGCTCGTTCAGCGCAAGTGCCCGGATCTTCTCGGCCAGCGGCGTGCCACCGGGCTCGCGTGTCAGCACCACCGTGCGTCCCGCGGCGCGCAGGGCATGGGCCAGAGGTTCGATGTGCGTGGACTTGCCGGCGCCATCGATGCCCTCGAAGCTGATGAAGACACCGCCGCCGTGGCCGGTGCCTGCTTCGCCACCGGCGGGCGTGGTGGCGGCGTCCCCGGGTGGCGAGCACGGACCACCGGATCGCTGCGCGCTCATCGCTTGCCCCCGCCGCGCTGGTATTGATTCACGGCGCGGTTGTGCTCGTCCAGCGAGCGGCTGAAGTGGCTGCTGCCGTCGCCGCGGGCGACGAAGTACAGCGATGCGGTCTGTGCCGGCTGCACGGCCGCCATCAGCGCCGCCTTGCCGGGCATGCAGATGGGGGTGGGCGGCAGGCCGACGCGGGTGTAGGTGTTGTAGGGCGTATCGGCGGCAAGGTGGCTGCGCTTCAAGTCGCCGTCGAACCGTTCGCCCAGGCCGTAAATCACGGTCGGGTCGGTTTGCAGGCGCATGCCGGCCTTCAGGCGGTTGATGAAGACGCCGGCGATTTCGGGACGGTCGGCCGCCAGGCCGGTTTCCTTCTCGACGATGCTGGCCAGCACCAGCGCCTCGTCGGCGGTCTTGAGCGGCAGGCCGGGGGCGCGCGCCTCCCATGCTGCGGCCAGGCGCTGCTGCATCAGCTTCATCGACTGGCGCAACACCGCTAGGTCGCTGCCGTTCTTGGGATAGAAGTAGGTGTCAGGGAAAAAACGCCCCTCCGGCGCCAGGCCAGGCTCACCCAGCGCGGCCATGATCTGCTCGGGCGTCTGCTCGGCCGTGTCGTGCCTGAGGAACTCGGCGCGCGCCAGCGCCTGGCGCACCTGGCGAAAGGTCCAGCCCTCCACCAGCGTGATGGGCAGCACGACGCGGTCGCCGCGCACCAGCTTGTCCAGCAGGTCGGCCGCGCGCATGCCGCGCGTCACCTCGTATTCGCCGGGCTGGATGGTTTGCTGGCGCGCAGTCAATCGAAAGTACGCATACAACAGTTCAGCCGGCAACCCGATGCCAGCCTTGACGGTTTGCTGCGCCGCGGTGCGCAGCGATGCCCCCGCAGGCACGCTCACCTCGACCCGGTCGACCGGCAACGCGAGCGGCGCCGTCACCCACCAGCCCACCGCGCCGGCGGCAACCAGCAGCGCAACCAGGAGGGCAAGTGCCAGACGACGCACGAATCGGGGCATGGCGATATAAACGGGGCCGATCATGATAAGTCAGACCACCACACTCGAGACCGTGTCCGCCGAAGCGGCCGGTGCTTGCGGCGCCGTGGCCTTGCCGGGCCTGGGCGTGTTGCGCGCGCGTGGCGAGCAAGCCTGCAGTTTCCTGCAAAGTCAGCTCACGCAGGACATGGAGAGCCTGTCCGCTGGACACAGCGCGTTGGCGGCGCTGTGCAACGCCAAGGGGCGCACGTTGGCCAGCTTCATCGCCTGCCGACGGTCACCCGATGAGTTCTGGCTGGTGTGCAGTCGCGATCTGCTGGCCGCCACGCTCCAGCGACTGGGGATGTTCGTGCTGCGCGCCAAGGTCGAGCTGGAGGATGCGTCGGGCGACCTTCACGTGTTCGGTCTGCTGGGTGACGCTATGTTTTCGATAGCTGCCATGGCAGACACGGAGGTGCATGAAGAGCAAAATGTCACTTCATTCGTGGCCCAGCTGGCGCCCGCTGGCAGCACCGCCCGCGCGCTGTGGATTGCGCCCACCGGCCACCGGCCACCGGCGGGTTCCACCGTGTCGCCCGCCGCCTGGGAACTGGCCGCCGTGCGCAGCGGGGTGGCGATGGTGACGGCGCCCATCGCCCAAGCCTTCGTGCCGCAGATGCTCAACTATGAATCGGTCGGCGGGATCAGCTTCAGGAAGGGCTGCTACCCGGGTCAGGAAGTGGTCGCGCGCAGCCAGTTTCGCGGTGCCATCAAGCGACGGGCCTATGTGGGCCGGGTCGATGGCGCGGCGCAGGCGGGACAGGACGTGCTTGCGGCCGGCGACGCGCGCGAGCCGACGGGTGTGATCGCCCAGGCTGCGCGCACGCCCGACGGGGGTACGGCGGTCATCGCGGTGCTGCGCGCCGAAGACGTCGCCACCGGGATCGCGTTGCGAGTGGGCTGCACCGATGGCCCGCGCCTGGACGGGTTGGCCATCCCCTACCCATTGCTGAGCGACTTGTGAGACAGCCGGACCGGGCGGGGACGCCTTTGCCGGCACGACGGGGACCGTGTGTCCACCACCATCCTTGACGGCGGGCACGCACGTACCTGGAGCGGGGTTCTGATGCTTGATCAACCCGAAATTGCGCACTCGGGGTTTCAAGGCCCGCGATCTTCGATGGACGACCCTTGGAATGGACGATCGGCTTGGATCGTCCAACCCATCAATCACCCTGCGAACGACTCCTCAGAAACGCGTCGAGACGCGCGGCGACATCTCCACCGACCAGCGCCTCGGCCGCCAGTTCGACTTCGGTGACACCCGGCTGGCCCAACCCGGACGGCGCAGCAGCGTTGGCGACCTGCTTGGCTATGCGCAGCGCCGACCAACTGCGCTGGCGCAAGGTGTCCACCATGGCGGCAATGGCGGCCCGAACCTGCCCCTTGGCCACCACGCGCTGGACCGCACCGGCCGTCAGGCACGCCTGCGCGCTCCAATCCTCGGCAAACAGGATCATCTCCTTGGCACGTGCCAGGCCCAGCGCCGATACCAACGTCGGCGTGGCAGCGTAGGTGAGGAACATGCCCAATTTGGTCTCGGGCAAGTTCAACACCGCATCATCGGCCATCACCCGGAAGTCGCAGGCCATCGCGATCGCCACGCCGGCACCGTAAGCCGAACCCCGCAGCGCGGCAAAGGAAATCTGCTCGATCGACGCGAGCTTGGCCAGCGCTTCCTGCGCCGCGCGCTGGTTGGCGCGCAGCCGCACGCGCACGCGGGCCTGATCGGCAAGGATCGCGCGCACTTCGCCCAGATGCGCGCCCGCGGAAAACACGGGCCCTTCATGATCGAGGATGAGGAAATGGATCTCGTCGCGCTCGCGCAGCCAGTCAGCCAGAATCACCAAGTCGGTCAGCATTTCAGGCGCGACGGCGTTCAGGCGTTCGGGCCGGCACAGCGTGGCCGTGGCCACATCCCCACTGACCTCGACCCGAAGGGTTTCCAGGTCGGGCGCGTTCATCGCTGGTACCGGTGTTCGAACATGGGGGTCTTGGTCATGGCGCGTTCCAGTTGTCCGTGAGCGACCCACTCGATCACGGGGGTCAGGCGGACGCGCTCATGCAATACCTTCTTGATGCGCGCTTCCAGCCCCGGCAGGTCGCCATCACGCAGCTCAGCGCCGCGCTCGACGCTGACGATCAGCGGCGGCTCGACACGCGGCGGTGGCTGGGTGAGCACGATGCGCATCTGCCCGGTGACCTCGGGGATGAATTCGTTGATCACCGTGCGAATGGCCGCCGGATAGATGTTGGCCCCCTTGACGATGAGCATGTCGTCCGAGCGCCCGACCACCCGAAACCGGTAGCCCGGGAAACCCGCTGGATTGTCACCACGCATGATCTTGACCATGTCGCCCGTGGCATAGCGCAGCACCGGCCTCGCCTGCCGGTTCAGCGAGGTGCACACGGCTTCGCCGACGGCGCCATCCACCGGCTCGATGTGTTTCCCGGTATCCGGGTCGATCAGGTCCATCGGATACAGATCGATGTCGGGTGTGACGGCGTGCATGCCGTGATACGCATCGCTATCCGAGGAGAACGCCAGGTTCTGCGCAAACATCGCGATCCAGTCATAGGCCCGGCACCCGTAGGCCGTTTCGAGCTTCTGTTTGACCTCGGGTATGCCAACGCCAATCTCGCCCACCAGAATCAGCGCCTTCAAATTGAGCGAAGAAACTGGACGGCCAGTGCGATCGGGCATGCGATCGATCAGGAACTGCGCCAGCGATGGCGTCGTCATCATGGCCACCGGCCTCGTCATCTCGGCGAATTTGATGATGGCATCGGCGCCGCCGCGCACGTCCACGTCGATCGGCAGGATTCCGGCGGCGCGCAATGGCGGCAGAACGGCCGACGTCGCATAGATACCCAGTGCATGGGCAAACAGCACACGCTCGCCCGGCAGCACACCGGCGTAGCCCAGCATCAGCGAAACCGGGGCATTGAGCGCACGCAGGTCATCGTGGCTCAGGGTATAGGTGAACGTGGGTTCGCCCGTGGTGCCACTGGTGGTGGCCGTGACCGCAACGTCTTCGGGTTTGCAGCACAAGTGAGCCCCAAACGGATGGCCCTCGCGCTCGATCGACTCCAGCTGCGCCAGGCGCTCCTGCTCCTTGTTCATGATGATCGGCAGCTTGAAGTAGTCATCCAGACTCTGGATGCCACGCGCGTCGATGCCCAGATCCTTGAAGCGCCGCCGATAGAAATCCGAGTTGGCCAGGCAGTAGTCGATCTGCCGCCGAAGTCGATTCCACTGCAGACCCCGGATTTGCTCGTCGGACATGCCATTGAGCGCCTGTGTTGCGTATCGAAGCATCTTCATCACAATCCCCTTTCGTCGCCAAATCAGTTCACCAGTGTCGAGACTCAAACCAAACAGGGTCGCCTGAGCCCAGCAGCGGACGAGCCAGGCGGGCCACAGGATGGATCAGCGCGGTGCTGTCGTATTGCACGCGACGGACGATGTTTGTCAATGGCCATTGCGCCACGAGCGTTGCGTGCGGGGTCAGGTCCGGGCTGACCGCGGTGGCAAAGCGCAGTTCATTCAACTCGTCCATGCCTGAAGCCGAAAAACGCGCCCCGCGCATGGCTGCTTCATCCCGCGGGCTTCTCGCCGCCAAATTCCTCGTAGGCCGAGAGCGCCGCTGCGGCATACATGAGCGACGGCCCGCCTCCCATGTAAACGCACATGCCAAGCATTTCCTGCACTTCAGCGCGGGTCGCGCCCAACTTGACCAAGGCCTTGGCATGAAAGCCGATGCAGGGATCGCAGCGCGCCCCAACCGACAGCGCGGTCGCAATCAGCTCCTTGGTCTTGGCGTCCAGGACCCCGGCCTTGCTGGCAGCACCTGCCATGGCATTGAAGCCTTGCATCACGTCCGGAATGTCTTGGCGCATCTTGGCCGTGTTGCTGGAGATGGAAGCAATCAGATTCTTGTAGTTCTCGACCACGGTTCGTTCCTTTCAGAAAAAATCTCCATCTCAACGTCGACGCTCAGCAGCGGATCAGTGCCAGGGAGAATTCTTCTGGACGCTGCATCATGGCTCGACGTTCGGCTTGCCATCGTAGTGATCAGCAAACAGCTCGCGCAGTTTGTTCTTGCGGATTTTGTCCCCCACCGCGAGAGGAAATTCCTTGACAAATACCACCGCCTTTGGTGTCTCGAATCCGGCGAGATGCGCTTTCGCGAACTCGATCAACTCGGTTTCGGTGCAAATCCGGCCGTCCGTCAACACGACGAACGCAGTGACCGCCTCACCCCAACGCGGATGCGGCAGGCCTACGGCAGCGGCACGCTTGATCGCCGGATGCCGCATGAGCGTGGACTCGACGCGAATCGACGACACGTTCTCGCCTCCGGACTTGATGATGTCCTTGAATCGATCAACCAGCATGCGCTGGCCATTCTCGCCTTCGCAGAACGCATCACCGCCATGGAACCAACCACCTCGGAACGCTTCCGCGGTGGCCTGCGGGCCATTCAGATAACCCGCCATCATGGCGGGTGAGCGGTACACGCACTCGCCCACTTCGCCGCTGCCGGGCGTCACCATGCTGCCGTCGTCGCGCATGATGGCCGCGGCCATGGTGCGATGCGGCAGGCCGACATAGTTCTTCTGCGGCGCCGAGCGCTGATACAGCTCGTCGTGCTGATCGAGCCAGAAGCGGTGCGAGCAGCACACTTCCGTCTGTCCGATGAT
>CAZGOL010000024.1:0-13771 GCA_964527755.1 uncultured Ottowia sp. | reverse complement strand
CGTGCTGATCGAGCCAGAAGCGGTGCGAGCAGCACACTTCCGTCTGTCCGATGATCTCGGTGCACAGCACCTGCTCGCCCAGCGACTGCTTGAGCGACGCATAGGACGACGGCGCCAGCGGCGCAAAGCCATGCACGATGCTCGTCACGCACCGGGCGTCCAGTTGCGGTTCGGCACGCAGCGCGGCATCCAGACCTTCAATGACCTGTGGCGAACCAGCCCAAATGCTGGTGATCCGGTGCCGATCAATGGCCTGCGCGAGCGCTTTCGGATCGGCACGCCGGCCCAACACGCAACCGCCACCGGCCAGCAGCGCGGCATACAGCGTGATGTCACCCACGTGATAGATGATGGGCAAGAAGCCGCCGCACACCACGTCGGACTCGAAACGTTGGCCGCGCGCCAGCGCGCCGGACATGCTGAGCGACTCGATCATGGTCTTGGTGTGTGACACCATGACGCCCTTGGGCGTGGAAGAAGTCCCCGACGTAAACAGGATCTGCCAGATGTCGTCGCCGTGGATTTTCACGTCGGGCTCGCTGGCCGCGGCACCGTTGACGAAGTCATGAAAGCGCTGATGCCCTTCGGGCAGGGGTGCGCCCAAGGCAATCGTCGCCAAGGTGTGCACCCCGGCCTGCTCGAAAACCTTTCCCACGGTCGCCACGAACTCCGCATCCAGGATTGCCCAGCGCGCGCCCGTGAGTTCCAGCAATTGGGCCACCACATCGGGAGCCAGCTTGGGGTTGATCGGCGCCACGGTGATCGCGGCCTTGGCGAGCCCGATCTTGGCAACGACCGCCTCGATCGAGTTCTCGCAGGCCATCAGCACCACGTCACCCGGCGCCACGCCAGCAGACATGGCAGCATTGGCAAAACGATTGGCCAAGTCGTCGGCTTGGGATGCGGTCAGCATCGAATGGTCGGGATGCTCAACCGCCCCCGAAAATCCGCTGAGCACCACCCTGGCGGGTTCGCTCCAGCGAATGCGCTCAAACAAGTCGCCCATGGCCAATCGGTTGATTCGCGCATCGGCGCGCCGACCACGCAGTGTCGAGACATCATGGGTCACTGCGGATTCTCCTTTCATTGAAAATGCCGCCCCGTTCAGTCTTTCAGAAACGACGGACTGCGTTCAGTGCGCACACGCTCAGCGATGCCACGGAGCCTGCGCGATTCGAACTGCAAGAGGTTGTGCATTGTTCGCACCCGACGGGCTGTTCAGCCACTAAGGCGGCCACCATCAGTGCCCCTTCCCTGGTGCGACGGTTTCCACGGGCTCTCCGGCTTCACGCCATGCCTTGAAACCTCCACCCAGATGTGCAACCGGCTTCAACCCCATGTCGTGCGCCGTTTTCGCGGCCAGTGCCGACCGCCAGCCACCCGCGCAATGAAAGATGAATTTCTTGTCTTGCTGAAAGACTGGCTTGGCGTACGGGCTGTCAGGATCGATCCAGAACTCCAGCATCCCGCGGGTACAGGAGAACGCACCCGGAATACGGCCATCACGCTCGATCTCGCGCGGATCCCGCAGGTCGACAAGGACGGCTTCGCCGCGCTCGACCGCCGCCTTCGCATCGGCCACGGTCATGGTTTCAATTTCGCTGTTGGCTTCAGCGAGCAGGACTTTGATTCCGCGCGTCACCACTTGTGTCATGTTCCTGGTTTCCAAGGTTGGTCATTTGTCGCTCGAGACGGACGGTGACCATCATCAGGCCTGGCGCCCGTATTCACGGTCACGCAGCGCTCGACGGTGCACCTTGCCCGTGACCGTCAACGGCATGTCATGGACATACTCGATCGCACGGGGATATTTGTAGGGTGCCGTGACCGCCTTGACGTGATCTTGAAGTTCGCGCGTCAATTCGGCGGTCGGCGCCACGCCATCGCGCAGGATGACGAACGCCTTCACGATCTCGCCGCGTTCATCGTCGGGGCTGCCGACCACGGCACAAATCTGCACGGCGGGGTGCTCTGCCAAGGCGTTTTCGACCTCGAGTGGACCGATTCGGTAGCCGGCTGAATTGATGACATCGTCCGATCGCCCGCGATACCACAGATAGCCCTCCGCATCCTTCACGGCACGGTCACTGGTCAGATACCAGCGTCCATCCGCGGTCTCCAGAGTGCACGCCCTGGTGCGCTCCGGGTCTTTCCAATAGCCCAGCATCATGTGGGGACTGGGCAGTTTCAGGGCGAGTTCGCCTTCCTGCCCAGCAGGCAGGCGCTGACCTTGTGGCCCGAGCACGTCGAGATCGATGCCCGGCGCCGGCAAGCCCATCGAGCCGTAGCGCACCGGCTCGCCCGGGTAGTTGAGCGTCATCATCAGAGCCTCGGTTTGACCATAGGCTTCGTCGATCCGAATACCCGTGGCCTGCTCCCACCGCTCGGCAACGGCCGGATTGAGGGCCTCGCCGGCGGTCACCACGCGCCGCAATCGCCCGAGGTCGCCCCGTGACGACACCTCATTGACCACCCGCGTCAACTCGGTTCCAGGAGCGCAATACACAGTCACCCCGTGCTTGCGTATCAAGGCGAGACGATTCTTGGGATCAAATGGCCCATCGAAGAAAAACGAACAGGCGCCACAGCTCAGCGGCCCGAGCAGGATGCTCGTCGCCGCCTTGCTCCAGCCGGTATCGGCGGTACACCAGATCACTTCGCCTGGGCGCAGGTCGAGCCAGTAGATCGCCGAGACACGCCACGCATATACCGCGTGTGCCGCCTGTACCACTCCTTTCGGGTGCCCAGTGGAGCCCGAGGTGTAGTACATGATGGCCGGGTCATCGGCCTTGACGGCGGCCGGCTCGGTCATGTCGGAGGCGTTCGCCAACTCGTGCTCCCAGTCGAGCCACCCGGGCGCGGCGCCGAGTGCGATGCGTACCGCGATGTCACTCGCCACGGCCGAGAACTTGCCGACGTGTTGCGGCCTGCAAATCACTGCCTTGGCCTCGGCGTTGCGCACGCGGTACTCCAGGTCCCGCTCGGTCAACATCTCGATGCACGGCACGGGTACCGCGCCGATCTTCATCACCGCGATCAGCGCAATGAACCATTGCGGCAGGCGCGGCAGCATGACGATCACGCGATCGCCCTTTCCCACTCCGCGTGAGCGCAGCACGTTGGCCAGCCGGTTCGACAGGAGTGATAGATCCGAATAGCGATAGACCTTCGTCTCGCCAGCGGCGTTCTCCCAGATCAGTGCGGGCCCGTCGCGTTCACGCGCCCAACGATCAACCACATCGGAGCCAAAGTTGAACGTCTCGGGGACTTGCCAGCGAAACTCCGAGCGGATCGTCTCGTAAGACTCGCTCGAAGGCGCCTCCGGGAAAGACCACACGTCACGCATTGCTTGCTTTCCTCGATTGAGCTTGTTGCGATCGCATGGCGCCCGATCGCAGCCGCGTGGCTTCGATTGACGGGACGCCAAAACGATCGATGAGACTGACGTGCCTGCCCGATCAGCGCTTGACGAGCGGGCAGCCGGCTTCAGCCATTGGCTGGAACGCCTGTTCAGCCGGGGTAACGTCGATCTGCTTGTAGAAGTCGTACGGCCCCTTGGATTCCGCCGGCGTCTTCACTTGCATCAGATAGATCGGATGAATCTTGCGCCCGTCCTCGCGCACGCGCCCCTTGCCGAACAACGGGTCATCGGTCGGGATCTGCTTCATCATGGCCACGACTTTGGTACCGTCGTCCGTGCCGGCCTTTTCCACGGCCTTGGCGTAATGCAAAACCGCGGAATACACGCCGGCTTGCGGAGCTTCCGGATACAAACCCTTGTTGCGCGAGGCAAGTTCCTTGGCAAAGGCGCGCGTCGCATCATCGTGATCCCAATAGAACACCGTGCTCAGAAACATGCCCTGAGCCACCTGCAAGCCCAGCGCACGAATGTCGGGCAGGTTGGTCATCATTCCGGCGAACTGTTGCCCGCTCTTCGTCAAACCGAATTCCACACCCTGCTTGATCGAGTTGGCGTTGTCGGCGCCGCCGTTGGCCAAGCCGATGATCTTGGCCTTGGAGGCTTGCGCCTGCAACAGGAACGAGGAAAAGTCCTGCGTGTTCAGCGGATGCTTGACACTGCCCACGACCTTGCCACCGGCGGCAGCGACGGCCTGCTTGATGTCGTTTTCCAGCGCATACCCGAACGCATAATCAGTCACGAGCAGGAACCATGTGTCGCCGCCATTTTTGACAATGCGCCGGCTGGTGTTGTTGGCGTAGGACCAGGAGTCCCATGTCCACATGATGGTGTTCGGCGTGCATTTGGAGCCCGACAGGGTCGATGTCGCAGCCGATGAAAAGATTGCAGCCTTGCCGCGCTCCTTGGCCAGATCCGCCACCGCCATCGCGATGGCTGTCTGAGGCACATCAAGGATCAGATCGACCCCCTCGCTGTCATACCACCTGCGCGCAATCGCGGCACCGACGTCGACCTTGTTCTGATGGTCGGCAAACACCACCTCCACCGGTTTGCCGGCGATCTTGCCGCCCAGTTTTTCCACTGCCATTTTCGCGGCCTCGACCGATCCGTTGCCGGAGAAGTCGGCGAACACGCCGGACATGTCGGTGAGGACGCCGATCTTGATCTTGTCGTCGCTGAACTGCGCGACGGCGACGAGGGGAACCATGGCGGCGGCCAATACCAGGTGTTTGAATCTGAGTTTCATGTCTGCATCTCCAAGGGTGGTTGCACAATCAACGAGAGAAAAAGAAATTCAGAGCAGCCAGGACAAGCCGCAACCGGAAACTTCCGGCGCCTGCTGCTGGCGCACAAACAGATCGGCCAGCCCCGAAGTCGCGGCCACGGCGACCATGGCGCTGCTGCCCGCGTTCACGCCCGGCCCCTGCGGCCCGGGCCAACCAACAATCGGCAATCTTGCTCGACAGTGGCACCGGCGCTTGCCTGGTTTGCCCAATCAGCTATCGTTTTGAGAGTCACCGGCATGATCACGTCGCTCCCTTGGTTCTGGAGTAGCTCACCCCCATGCCGGCCCGCACGTCCTGCTGGATCCCGTACTGGGCAAACGGATAGCGCAGTCCGTTCTTGCCCAGCGCCTGCATGCCGGCCAGCGCCTTGGCGATGTCCGCGGGGGTCAGCGCCATCAGCATCTCGTCGTCCAGCACGCCGCCGTAGCGGCGCTCGGCAAAGCACGGAATCGACAGGCTGGGCTCGCGCGTGTTCAGCGCCCGGCCCCACGAATCGGCGCACGACGATTCGCCCACCACGCTCCAGTCAAAACGCTTGTAGCCCGACCACTGCAGGCCGTTGATGAAGTAGATCATCGCGCCCGGCGTGGCATAGAACAGGGCGATGTCCGGCTGATCCATGCCCGCGCCAAAGCCGGCCCACCTGGCCAGCGGCGCGACGACCAATGCCTGGTACTTGCCCCTGGGCACCACGGTCATCGCCGCCTGGTGGCGCCTGGAGTCTTCCACGGTGGCAAACCACACGCCGGCCATCTGCCGGCCCGAATACCAATCCTCATCCTGCCCGCCCAGGCCGATGACGGCCTGGCACTGCGGGCCCACCAGGTCATCGGCGGTGATGCCCACCGTCCAGCCCAGGCGACAGGCCTGCGCCACGATCTGGTCGGTGGTGTGCACCGCCTGCGGGCGGCGCAGTTTGGGAATCGCCGTGAGCACGTCGCTGGACTCGAACAGGCGCATGCCGATGGGGGGCACGCGCAGTTTCAGCACGTGTTCGAGTTGCTGGGCGAGCTCGGTCAACGAGGTCTGCCCATGGGTCGAATCCACCGCACTCATCGCGCCCGCCCGGTTCGCAATTCACCAAGGCGTTGTGCGCACCGGCGAATCCGGGTTTCAATACCGCTGTCCATGACATCTCCTCAAGGACGATCCGGTCATAACATTAAAATGACCGTATGTTCAATATATTAACCGTCCCTGAGATTCTCGGCAAGCGCTTTGAGTGCGCGTCGTATGATCGGCGGCCTCTGGTTTTCCCTAGTCACCGACCCTGAACTTGATGTCCGATATCAACGCCATCGTCGCCCGGAACATTGAGCGTTACCGGCTCCAGCGCCACATGTCGGCCTCGCAAGTTGCCAGGCTCGCGGGCGTGTCCAAGGCAACGCTGCTGTCGATCGAGCTGGGGCAAGCCAACCCGACCCTGGATACCCTGCAACGCCTGTGCGACGCGCTGAGCGTTCAGCTTGCCGACCTGGTGAAGGAACGCGCGACCTCGGGCGTGGACGTCCGCCGCGTCGAGGACGCCACGTGGCGCCCGCTCGAAGGCATGCAGTTGCGCCGTCTCGCCACGTTTTACGGCGCGGAGATGATTTATGTTTTCACGGCGACGGTGAATGCCGAAGGACATGTCTCGGAGGCTCACGAACCCGGCAGCGCGGAGAGTCTGCTGGTGCTGTCGGGCACGGTCATGGCAGGCCCCAACGACAGCCTCGTCGAACTCAAGGCGGGCGACTGGATCCGCTACCCCAGCGACTGCGCGCATGCGTGCCACGCGTGCGGAGACCAAGATGCCGAGGTCTTGTTCGTGGCCGTGCGCAAGAGCATCCCCGGCGTGGACGGCATCGCCAGTCACACGGCTGCCGCCCAAGCACAGAGCGGGGTCGATGAATGAAGATCAGGGCGTTGTGACGCTCAGCGCCTTGCGCATGTCGATGTGCGCAATGCCCACTTCCTCGTACGGCTCGCCGTCGGGGGCATAACCCAGTCGGCGGTAAAAGCCCTCGGCGCTGCGCTGGGCCGACAGCCGCACCTCGGAGTCGCCGCGCGCGCGGGCGGCCTGCTCCAGCGCAGCGATGACCTGCTCGCCCAGGCCGGTTCCGCGCAGTGGGCGCAGCACGGCCATGCGGCCGATGCGGGCCACGCCAGCTTCGTCTTGCAGCAGGCGGCCGGTGGCCACGCTCTGGCCCAGGCGGTTGGTGATGACGGCGTGCACGGCCGTGTGGTCGGCGGCGTCCCACTCGTCCTCGCGCGCGATGCCCTGCTCTTGCACGAACACCGCCGTGCGCACGGTCGCCGCCGCCTCGCCCAGCGCGGCCCAGTCGCCACAGCGCGTCTCGGTCATGGCCTCGCCCGCATCAAATCCTTGCAAGACGGTGCGCAGGGCGGGCGGGATGGGACGCGCGGTCTGGGTGGCCGGGTCGGCAAAGACGTAGATGATCTCGCCGGTGACGAGCAGCTGATCACCGCGGAAGATGGCTCCAGCCACGGTCATGGACGAGCTGCCGATGCGCGCGCAGCGCAGGCCGATGTCCAGCCAGTCATCCATGCGTGCCGAGGCGTGAAACTCGATGCCGGCCTTGCGCACGTACAAATCGCCCTGCAACTGCGCCATGCTCTCGGCATACGGCAGCGCCAGCGCGCGCCAGTAGCCGGTGATGGCGGTGTCGAAGTACATCAGGTAATGCGCGTTGAAGACGATGCCTTGCATGTCCACCTCGGCCCAGCGCACGCGCAGGCGGTCGAAG
The DNA here is from genome assembly GCA_964527755.1 of uncultured Ottowia sp. GTDB lineage: Bacteria > Pseudomonadota > Gammaproteobacteria > Burkholderiales > Burkholderiaceae_C > Ottowia. The sequence goes on along the minus strand of CAZGOL010000024.1, from coordinate 6,317 downwards.
AAACGGAAATCGGTGCGGACGGGCAGCGCGGTGGCAGTCATGATTTCAGGCAAAAAATGGGCGTCTGCGCTTGCCAGGCAAGCCACAGGCGCTATCAATATAAATGCGTTTCATGGCAGGCCGAACGCCTGCCGCAGGGCCGTTGCGGCATCGTGGTGAAAGCGCCGCGCCTCGGGCAGCGCGCGGCCCATCTGCACGAAGCCGTGCACCACGCCGCGATAGATTTCGAGCTGCACCGGCACGCCCGCCATGCGCAGCTTGTCGCCATACTGCACGCCCTCGTCCACCAGCGGGTCGCACTCGGCCAGGCCGATCCAGGCGGGCGCCACGCCGTCCACGTCGTCGGCCAGCAGCGGGGCAAAGCGCCAGTCTTCGCGCTGGGCCTCATCGATGTATTGCGCGAAAAACCAGTCGATCTGGGCTTTGTCCAGCATCGGCCCGTCGGCATAGGTGGCGTGCGAGGGCGTGTCCTGGTGCGCCGTGGTGCCGGGGTAGATCAGCAGTTGCAGCGCCAGCTTCAGGCCCACATCGCGCGCGTGGATGCTGCTCACGGCCGCCAACGTGCCGCCGGCCGAGTCGCCGCCGATGGCGATGCGACTGCCGTCCAGGCCCAGCGCACGTGCGCCCTCGCCCGCCAGCCAGTCCAGCGCGTCCCGGGCGTCGTTCACCGCCACCGGAAAACGGTGCTCGGGGGCCAGGCGATAGCCGACCGACAGCACGGCCGCACCGCTCAGCCGGGCCAGCGTGCGGCACAGGATGTCGTGCGTGTCGACACTGCCGATGGTGAAGCCGCCCCCGTGCAGGTACAAGAGCACCGGCAGGTCGGGCGCCGTGGACGGTGCGAGCAGCCGCGCTGCCAGCGCCGCGCCACCCCGCGCCGGCACGGTGAGTTCCTGCACGCGTGCCAGTTGGGGCCGGGGCACCTCGAGCACGTCGGCCGACTTCTCGTAGGCCAGCCGCGCCGCCTGCGCGCCCAGGGTGTGCAGCGGCGGGTAGGGTGCGCGCGCCATGCGCTCGAGCAGCAGACGCATGGTGGGCGTGAGCGGGGCGTGCCCACCGACTGGCATGAATAAAATGACCCTTCAGCGCTTGCCTGGCAAGCCGCGTCAGCTATATTTTCGATGGCAATCAGCGGAACGTCACCGTCACCGGCTTGAGCCCCGGCACGCCGCCGTAGTGCACGGTGACCTGCAACCCCGGCTTGGGCGGCAGCAGCGCCGAGAACGAGCCCAGGCTGATGAGCTGCCCCGGTTGCATGGCCAGGCCTTCTTTTTTCAGCGCGCCGGCCAGCCACACCACGGCGTTCAGCGGGTGCTCCAGCACGTCGCTGCCCTTGCCGCCGCCCAGCTTGGCACCCTGCGCGTCGGTCAGGCTCACGTTCATGTCGCGCAACTCGGTCAGCAACTTCGCCTGGCCGGCCGCGTCCTGCGGCACCGGCAGGCCCGGGCCGCGCACGCCCAGGCGCGCGCCGACGTTGATGGCGCTCACGCCCACGCCGTTGAGCTTGGGTGGCGCCTCCACCATCAGATCGGGCAGTTCGATGAAGGGCACGATCTGATCCACGTGCTGCAGCACCTCGGCCGGCGTCTTGGCATTGTTGATGCCGGCATCTTTCACGCGCACCAGCAGGTCCGCCTCGTACAGCGGGCGCCCGCCAAACGTGGCCGGCACGGTGGCGCCGTCGTTCAGCAGCATGTCGCGATACAGCGCACCCCAGACCGGCTGGTCGGTGTTGAAGCGCTTTTGCACCGCCGGGTTCGTGAGGCCCGCCTTGTAGCCCACCAGCGGTCCGGCCTGTTGCACCAGACGCTGCTGCAGCTTGGCGCGCGTGCACGCGGCGTCGGCCATGGTCATGCTCACGGCCGGATTGGTGGTGGGCTTGGCCGCCTTGTAGTCGGCCGCCCAGGTATCCATTTGCGCGTCGGTCAGGCAGCCGGGCGTCTGGGCCACGGGCGCCTGCGGCGCACTGGCACAAGCTGCCAGCAGCGCGGCCGCCGCGACGACGGACAGGGGACGGATCAGGCGGAAGTGGACAATGGACATGCGGGTCTCCTCGGGATGTTGGCGTGATGAAAGCGGCATCGTATAGCAAGCCCGCGGCGCTTCATCTGAGCAGCCACAGCAGCGCGCTGATGGTGAAAAACGACGCCACCGTGGTGCCCAGCAGCGCTGCGGCAGCCAGCCCCTCCTGGCCGTGGCGGCCGGCCAGGATGGGGTAGATGCTGAACATCGGGCAGGCGGTGGCCAGCACCACGCCGGTGCGCAGCGCGGGGTCGGCAAGCGGCATGTCCAACGCCCCGGCCAGGGCCAGCGCCGCGACCGTGAGCAGCGGGTGGGCGATCAGCTTGCCGGCCGCGATGCGCGCCACCTGGCGGCCCATGCCCCGCAACTGCAAGCCGGCCAACGAGCCGCCGATGACGAACAGCGACAGCGCCGCGCTGGCCTGCGCCAGCAGGCCAACGGTGCGCTCGATGGGCGCCGGCAGCTTCAGGCCCAGCAGAGCCGCCGCCAGCCCGGCCGCCAGCCCCAGTACCAGCGGATTGCGCCACAGTCCAGCCGCGGCGCCGCGCAACACGGTGCGCCAATGGTGGCCGCCGCCGGCCGCGTCGGCCAGCGCCAGCAGCAACGGAATGAACAGCAGGTTCTCCACCAGCATGTTCATGCCCAGGATCACGCCCGCCACCGGACCGCCGAGTACCAGCAGGTTGATCGGGTAGCCGACGAAACCGCTGTTGGGGCAGCTCATGCCCATGGTCTCGATCACGCCGGCCAGCGGGCTCTGGCGCGCCACGCGTCGCGTCCACAGCAGCCCCAGTCCGATGGTGGCCAGGCCGGCCACGGCGTACACGCCCATGTAACGCCAGTCCAGGATGTCGTCCAGGCGCCGCTTGCCCACCGCGTCGAACAGCAGCGCCGGCAACGCGATGTACAGCACGAACTGGCCCAGCACGCGCATGTCCGCGCGCGCGAACAGTCCGGCGCGCGTGGCCAGCCAGCCGAGCGCGATGCACAGGTAGATCGGGCCGGTGATGGCCAGGATGTCGGTCACGATGGCGACGACTCAATGCGGGCGTTGGGCCAGCAGCGCATCGGCATAGTCCTGCCAACGCGCATTGCCGGTCACGGCCTCGAACACGCCCGCACGCGCCCGATCGGCCACCCACTGTTGCCGGGCGGCAATGGCTGCGGTCATCAGCGGCTCCAGGCCCGCCTCCTGCACGGTGCGTGCCGACTCGCGCATTTCCTCGGCGCGGCGCTGGCCGTGCTGCACCACGCGGCTGAAGAAGTAGGCGCCCTGCGCAGACCAGTCGATGGAGGGAAACGTCTCCTGCAGCGTGGGCAGCACGAATTCCTCCACGCCGTACGCGCGCGCTGCCGTGTAGCTTTCGATCACCAGCGCCTCCAGGCCCTTGATCATCACGCTGCGGCACATCTTGATGGCGCTGGCCACGCCCAGTTCGCCGCTCACGGCCCGGGCGTCCATGCCCCAACCGTTCAGGCGCACCGCCAGGTCCGCGGCATGCGCGCCACCCAGCAGCATGGGCACGCGGATGCCGTACGGCGGCACCGAGGTCATCACACCGGCCTCGACGTAGTGCGCGCCGGCGCCATCGACGTGGCGCGCGCACTCGCGCTTGGTGCCGGGCGAGGCGGAATTCAGGTCCAGGTACAGCGCCCCGGGGCGCAGGTGGCGCGCCGCCTCGGTGGCCACCGCCAGCGTGCTGGAGGCGGTGACGGCGGAGATCACCAGGTCGCTCGCCTGACACAACTCGCGCGCCGAATCGCACGCCTGCACGCCGGCCCGGCCGGCCTGGGCACGCTCGCGGGGGCCGGACTCGGGTTGGGCGAACTTCAGGTCCCAGGCACTCACGGCCACCACCTGGGGTTGTCCCAGCAAGCCGGCACCGAAGATCCTGCCCACCTCGCCGTAGCCGACAAGCCCCAGACGCAGGTTCTGGTTTATCACCCTTTACTCCTAATTGAATAGCTGCTGCGGCTTGACTGGAAAGCCTTGGGCCCGGTTTTATCGCTTCACTGGCGTTCGATGCGCGCCGCGGCGATCACTCGGCCCCAACGCTCGATGTCGCCCGTCAGCATCGCCAGCGCATCCTGGGGCGAACCCGGATGCGGATCGAGGTTGAGCGCCTCCAGCTTCGAGCGCACCGCGGCATCGTTCAGCGCGGTGGTGACCGCGCGGTTCAGCGACTCGATCACCGCATCGGGCGTGTCAGCCGGTACGGCCAGACCGTTCCAGGACGCTGCGTTCAGCCCTTTCACGCCCGCCTCCATGGCGGTCGGCACGCCGGGCAGCACGCGCGATCGCCGCGCTCCGGTCACCGCCAGCGGGCGCAGCGCGCGGCCCTGGATTTGCGGCAACAGCGGACTCAGAATGTCGAGGCCGGCCTGGATTTGTTCGCCGCGGATGGCGGTGATCACATCCGGCGTCGCCTTGAACGGAACCACCTGCAAGTCCAGGCCGGCCGCGCTCTTGAACAGTTCGGCCGCCAGGTGCTGGGTGGTGCCGATGTTGGGCGTGCCCACGTTGAGCCTGCCTGGGTTGGCGCGAGCGAAATCGATCAGTTCGGCCAGCGTCCTGAACGCGCCTCCCTCCCGGGTGACGATCACCAGATCGAATGTGGCCAGTGGCGCGACCGGTGCAAACGCCTTGAGCGTGTCGTAGGGCAGCTTCCTGAACAACGCCTGGCTGACGGCCGTGCCGCTGGATATCAGCAGCAGGGTGTATCCGTCCGGCGCTGCCCCCGCCACGGCCTGCCCGGCCACCACGCCGCCGGCACCGGGCTTGTTCTCGATCACGACCGGCTGACCGAGCGTGCGCGCCATGTGCTCGCCGACCGTGCGCGCCGTGATGTCGGCCGCGCCACCCGGCGCGTTGGGCACGACGATGCGCAGCGGCCGGACGGGGAAGGCCTGAGCGAGGGCGGGCGCCAGTGGCACGGCCGCGGCCAGTGCACGGACGAAGTGGCGGCGAAGCATGGAGTCGATTCTCGGTGGCAGCGCCCACGGCAATCAGCGGCGCGGGGCATCGACAGTCTAGGCCCCAATCCAGGCGCAGGCACGACGGCGCCGGATCGGATCTCGGGTTTACCCGTATGCGTCCAAAGCGAATCCGCATTTTGTAGCAGCAACCCCACGTCCATGCGTCCGAACGAGCTATGAAACTGCTAGCGTGCTACAGATTTGCGATATAGTGAACCTTACGCAGTCTGCCAACCCGAGGAGAAGCCCGACCATGAGTTCAAAAGAAAACGCGGCCACCGGCCAGCTGCTCGCCCTGTTGGAGGCACGCTACGCGATCCGCGTGCTGTGGGCCCTGCGCGATGGCCACCCCCAGACCTTTCGCCTGCTGCAAGACAGCGTGGGCGGCATCACCCCCAACACCCTCAACACCCGTCTTAAGGAATTGCGCGCGGCCAGCCTGGTGACGCACGGCTCCGACGGCTACAACCTCACCCCCAGCGGGGCCGACCTGATCAAGCGCATGTCCGACCTGCAGGCTTTCGCCGCCAAGTGGGTGGTGGCCCAATCCAAGAAGAAGTAGGCGCGCCCGCTGCGGCGGATGCCGTGGCACCTCCCGGGGCGGCGACGAGCCGCCCTTTTTCATCCAGAACCACACGACCATGAACACGCCCCTGCGCCCCGGACTGCAGATCACCGACACCGTGCCCGGCACGGGCACCGAAGCCCGCAAGGGCCACACCGTCACCGTGCATTACACCGGGTGGCTCCATGAAGCCGGCCAGGCGGGTGCCCGCTTCGACTCCAGCCGCGACCGCGGCCAGCCGTTCAGCTTTTCGCTGGGTGCCGGCATGGTGATCCAGGGTTGGGACGAAGGCGTCACCGGAATGAAGGTGGGCGGCCGGCGCACGCTCGTCATCCCGCCCGAACTGGGCTATGGCGCGCGCGGGGCCGGCGGCGTCATCCCGCCCGGTGCCACGCTCCAGTTCGACGTGGAGTTGCTTGACGTTCGGAGCTGAAGCCACGCCGCCTGGCCGGTGCCGGGCGCATCGCGCGCCAGTAACCATCGACCACCGCGCACCGCGGCGCCCGGGCCACGCCCCCTTGAAAATTGCGGGATCGCAGCCATCTCCAAGGCACTCGCCTGCCGATTTTTCTTTCATTGTTTTCGCACAGCATGTCCAACCATCCCGACAACCCGGGCGCCGGCGCCTTTGACCCCCCCTTCAGCCCCGAGGAAATCGGCGCGCGACGAGCACCCAGACGCCTGCATCGCGCCTTTGACCCCCCCTTCAGCCCCGAGGAAATCGAGGCCGCCGCCGCGGCGGATGCGGCCGATT
>CAZGOL010000023.1:24336-25830 GCA_964527755.1 uncultured Ottowia sp. | reverse complement strand
TCGACCAACCGCTCGACGATGCGGCAGCCGAAATGCAGCCGGCTGGCCACTTTCGGTTGCTGGCTGAAGATCACCTTCACGTCCTCCAGCCGCACGAGGTCGGCGGCCAGCCGCGCACGCGCCAGCGCGGTACCGTTGGTGCCATTGGGGCCCGGCTCGCTGAAGCAAAAGTAAATGGTGCGGTTGGCCGCAAATCGCGAATCAGTGACGACGTCGAGCAGCCCGCCCTGCCCACCGGCCGCCACCGCTGGCAGTCCCGCCAGCGGCGGCTCGATGCGGCCATCGGGATCCACCACGCGCAGGCGGCCGGGCCGCTCGGTGACCAGAAAACGCCCGTCCGGCAGGAAAGCCACCGCCCAGGGATGTTCCAGCCCGCTGGCAACGGTCTGCACGCGCACCGTCTCCTCCGCTTGCGCTGCCGGCAGCGGGGCGACCACCGCAAGCAGCAACACCCCCGCCAGCACGACACTGCGGTGTGGTCCGCCGCGGATTCGGTTGCAGGCATTCATGGCTCGATCCCTTCTCTCAGTTGCGCTCAAGGTCGTCCAAGCGACAGGCAACCGATGCTGCATTGGACACCGCGACACGCTCGCGCGTCCCTCTGCAAGGCGGCCGCCGGACCTCTCCCGAAACACGGGTAAACCCTTGCAACCGACAGGGTTCCGGGGGAGCCAGCAGCAGGCACTTGCCCTACACTACGCCAGCCACCCCCGCCACAGGGGGTTGGCAACAAATAGATACAACAAGACGGCGGCGGGCACGCACCATGGGGTGGCCCGTCGGCCGGTTCCAGACGCCGCACACCCGGCGTTCCAAGCTCCGAAAACATGCCGAAGTCGCTCGTCGCTGCCGTTATTTTGCTTGTTGCCAGCCTGCAGTGCGTGCACGCCGCACCGGAGCCGGGCGAACCGGAAGACCATGGCGCGCAGCGAAGCCTGAGTACTCGGCTGGGCGACACCATCCACCAGGCCACGGACCGCGCCGGCGAACTGATCCGCAACGCGATGGGTTCGCTGGGTGTGCCTTATCGCCGCGGTGGCAACACGGCCGAAACCGGCTTCGACTGCAGCGGCTTCGTGCGCGCCACCTACGAACAGACCATGGGCCTGGTGCTGCCGCGCCGCGCCGCCGAGCAGGCAGCGGCAGCGCACAAGATCGAGAAGGCCGAACTGCAGCCGGGCGACCTGGTGTTCTTCAACACGCTCCGCCGAGCCTACAGCCACGTGGGGATCTACCTGGGCGAGGGGCAGTTCATCCATTCGCCGCGCAAGGGCGCCAAGGTGCGGGTGGAAAGCATGGAAGGCAGCTACTGGCAAAAGCGCTTCAACGGCGCGCGCCGCGTGCTGCACGAGCAGGCCGCCCCCGGTTTGGCCACGGCGGGTGCATCCGCTTCGGTGCTCGGCCGTGAATCGCCCGCACCCACATCGGTGCGCCTGGGGGGCACGCTGGCGCCTTCTGCCTCATCGGCAGCGGCCGAGCAGGCTCCCCTGCTGC
>CAZGOL010000023.1:21361-24236 GCA_964527755.1 uncultured Ottowia sp. | reverse complement strand
GGCACGCTGGCGCCTTCTGCCTCATCGGCAGCGGCCGAGCAGGCTCCCCTGCTGCCGGCGGCCGGCGAGCACATCTGACCCGAACGGGTGCTGCCAGCGGCTGCACCGATTTGCCCCTTCCAAACGCAATGGGCTGCAAGGGGCCGCCCCTTGCTGGCGCAGACCGTGCGGGGAGCGTCAGTCGTCCTGCGCATCGCGGCCCGGAAACAGCACCTCGGTGAAGCCAAAGCGGCTGAAATCGCGCATCCGCATCGGGTAAAGCTTCCCGATCAGGTGATCGCACTCGTGCTGCACCACGCGTGCGTGAAACCCTTCGACCTCGCGCTCGATCGGATCACCCTGCGGATCCAGTCCGCGATAGCGGATGCGGCGCCAGCGCGGCACGAGTCCGCGCAGGCCGGGCACCGACAGGCAACCTTCCCAGTCCTCGTCTTCATCGTCACCCACCGGCGTGATCACGGGGTTGCACAACACGGTGCGCGGCACCGGCGCGGCGTCGGGGTAGCGCGGATTGACGGCGGCTGACCCGAACACGACCAGTTGCAGATCGACTCCGATCTGCGGTGCAGCCAGCCCGGCGCCATCGGCTGCGTTCATCGTGTCGATCAGATCGCGCACCAACTGGTGCAACTCGTCGCCATCGAAAGCGCGCACCGGTTGCGCGACGCGCAGCAGGCGCGCATCACCCATCCTCAGGATTTCACGAACGGCCATGAATCGGGTGACCGCGCCTGGCGATCACGACTCTACCGATCCCAGCCTCGGCTGTCCACGCCGGGCCAGCCGCCGGGCGGCGTCGGGCGTCCGGGGTTGGGCCTCGCCGACGGGGGCCGCCCCGACCAGTGCCCGCCATCGGCCGGTGGCCTCGCCCCGGGACCAGGGCGGTGCTCCGGTCGCGTGCCATGGCCGTCCCAGCCCGGTCGCACGGGGCGGTCCCAGCGATCGCGATCGCGATCCCGACCATACCAACCATACACCCCCACCGACAGCGGCGGCGCCACGTAGTAGGGGGCTGGATAGTTCGGGTAGGCGGGATAAGCGTAGCCCGGCGAAACGTAGGTGCCGTCATACACGGTGGCGGGGCCACCCACGTCGTAGGTGGCGGGCACCACCGCACACCCGCCCAGCAGCGCGAGCGCGGCGCCGGCGGCAACCAGCGCCAGGCGCCGTTTCGGTGACGAAATCGATGGCTTGAACATCGTGTGTGCTCCTGCAAAAAATACTGCAATCGACGACACCGCAAGGCGTCGATCCCGACGCCGCGCCTGTCCGGACCGTACTTCCCCCTTAACGCACCACCCTCCCATCGGGCCGACCGGCGTCGGCCAGCCAGGCCGCGCCACGCACCCCCGACGAGTCACCGTGCAGGGCCGGTCGCAACACTGTGCGCACACGATCGCTGAAGATGTGCTGGCGCCACAGGTCCGGGACGCACTCGATCAGCTCGGGCACCTGACTCAAGCCGCCCCCCAGCACGATCACGTGGGGATCGAGCACATTGACGATGCCCGCCAGCGCCAGTGCCAGGTGACGGGCATAGCGCTCGAACGTGGCGGTGGCCGCGTCATCACCGTCGCGCATGGCGGCAACGATCCGCTCGGCCGTCAGCGCGCCGCCGCCCGCCGCGGCATGGTCGGCCGCCAGGGCTGGGCCCGACAGCCAGGCCTCCACGCAATCGCGCCGCCCGCACCAGCACAGGCGCGACGCGCGCGCCTCGCCCGGTCGCGGCGGCAACGGGTTGTGGCCCCATTCGCCCGCAATGCCGTTGCAGCCGCGCAGCACCTGTCCACGCACGGCAATGCCGGCGCCCACGCCGGTGCCCAGGATGGCGGCAAACACCACGTCAGCGCCCGCGCCGGCGCCGTCGGTGGCCTCGGACAGGGCCAGGCAGTTGGCGTCGTTTTCCAGCCGGACGGGGCGTTGCAGCAGCGCCTGCAGATCCTCGCGCAGCGGCTGGCCATTGAGCGCCGTCGAATTGGCATTGCGCACGCGGCCCGTCAGGGGCGAGAGGCTGCCCGGAATGCCCATGCCCAGGGGCAGCCCCACCAGCCCCAGTTGCACCTCCGCCGCCCACACCAGCGCCGCCACGGCGCGGAGGGTGGCCGCGTAATCGCCCTGCGGCGTGGCCACGCGCCGGCGCAGCACGAAGGCGCCCGCCGCATCCAGCGCGGCAATCTCGATCTTGGTGCCGCCCAGGTCGATGCCCAGGCGCACGGAGGGCCGCTTCATTTGGCCCATGCGCTGGTGCACCACTGCTGCTCGCACGGAACCCCGTCGCGATTGCCGTCCATCCTGGTGTTGGGGCAGTTGCGCAGAAAAAACGTGGCTTCGGCGCAAGAAGTCATCTGTGAACACAGGGTGCGACCGTCGCAGCGAAACGCTCCCGCCGGCACGGGCACGGCCGCCGGATCGTTTTCGGAAAACAAGGGCGTCGAAGCCGGACTTTGACGCCACCCATGGGCGGCCCACCACTGCGTCCCCTTCCACCCCACTGCGGCAACCAGGAGCAGCACGCCCACCCAGCGTCCAAAACCACCGCTTGCATCGACCACATGGCGCGCCTGCTTGCGGCCTTGACCGTCCTGCGCCACTTCAAAGCTCAAGCGATCGCCGATCCGTGGGCGGCAATCCGCGCTGCGATCCGCCGGGGCAAAGGCGCTGACATGCACAAACACGCGCTCGCCATCCTGGGTCGGTTCGATGAAACCAAAGCCGCGCCCGTCGTTCCATTGCGCGAGCCGCCCCTCGAATCGCACGGCCTAACCCCCTGCGCCGAGCAGCGCGCGCAGCCCGGCCTCATCGATCACGCGCACGCCCAGCTCGCGCGCCTTGTCGAGCTTGCTGCCGGCCTCCTCGCCGGCCACCACGCAGTGCG
>CAZGOL010000023.1:0-21261 GCA_964527755.1 uncultured Ottowia sp. | reverse complement strand
TCGCGCGCCTTGTCGAGCTTGCTGCCGGCCTCCTCGCCGGCCACCACGCAGTGCGTCTTCTTGCTGACGCTGCCGGCCACCTTGGCGCCGGCGGCTTCCAGCATGGCCTTGGCCTCGTCGCGGCTGAGCGTGGGCAAGGTGCCGGTCAGCACGAAGGTCTGGCCCGCCAGGGGCAGCGTCGCGGCGGGCGCGGGCTCGCCCTCGGGCCAGCGGATGCCGGCGGCGCGCAGTTGCGCAATCACCTCGCGGTTGTGCTCCTGCTGGAAAAAGGTGTGGATGCTGGCGGCCACGACCGGGCCGACGTCGGGCACCTGCGCGAGCCGCTCGGCGCTGGCCTGCATGACGGTGTCCAGGGCGCCGAAGTGACGCGCCAGGTCCTTGGCCGTGGCCTCACCCACGTGCCGAACACCGAGCGCGTAGACAAACCGCGCCAGTGTGGTCTGCTTCGATTTTTGCAGCGAATCGAGCAGGTTCTGCGCCGACTTCTCGCCCATGCGATCCAGCACCGACAGACGCAGCAAGTCCAGGCGGTACAGGTCCGGCAGTGTCTGGACCAGGCCGGCGTCCACCAGTTGATCGACCAGCTTCTCGCCCAGGCCTTCGATGTCCATGGCGCGGCGGCTGGCAAAGTGCAGCAGGGCCTGTTTGCGCTGGGCGCTGCAAAACAGGCCCCCGGTGCAGCGGTGATCGGCCTCGCCCTCCTCACGCACGGCGGCGCTGCCGCACACCGGGCAGTGCGTAGGCATGCTGAATTCGGGCGCGCCCGCCGGGCGCTTGTCGAGCAGCACGCCCACCACCTCGGGGATCACGTCGCCGGCGCGGCGCACGATGACGGTGTCGCCCACGCGCACATCCTTGCGGCGCGCCTCCAGTTCGTTGTGCAAGGTGGCGTTGGTCACCGTCACACCGCCGACGAACACGGGCGCCAGCTTGGCCACGGGCGTGAGCTTGCCGGTGCGACCGACCTGCACGTCGATCGCTTCCACCGTGGTCAATTCCTCCTGTGGCGGGTATTTGTGCGCCACCGCCCAGCGCGGCTCGCGCGTGACGAAGCCCAGCACGCGCTGCAGCGCCAGGCTGTCCACCTTGTAGACCACGCCGTCGATGTCGAATGGCAGACCGTCACGCCGCGCCGCGATGTCACGGTGAAATGCTATCAACTCAGAAGCGCCTGCGGCTTGTCTGGAAAGCCCAGAGACCGGAAAACCCCATGCCTGGAGGGCAAGCAGCAACTGCCAGTGGGTGGCGAAGTCTGGGCCGCCGGCAGCGGCCGGCGTGATTTCGCCCAGGCCGTAGGCGAAAAAGCTGAGCGGCCGCTCGGCGGCAACCGCGGGGTCGAGCTGGCGCACCGCGCCAGCGGCCGCATTGCGCGGGTTGACGAAGGTCCGGGCGGCCTTGTCGCCGGCGGCCACGCGCTCGCGCATGCGCTCGTTGAGGGCCTCGAAGTCGTCGCGGCGCATGTACACCTCGCCACGCACCTCGAGCACGGGGGGTGGCTGGCCCGCGGTTTCGCCGCCGGGCCGCCCCAAGGCGGAACCAGCCCCCTCGGGGGGCAGCGAACCACGCGCAGCGGGGAGCGTGGGGGCACGTAGCTGCAGCGGAATCTGGCCGATGGTGCGGATGTTCTGCGTCACGTCCTCGCCCGTTTCGCCGTCGCCGCGCGTGGCGGCCTGCACCAGAACGCCGTGCTCGTAACGCAGGCTCATCGCCAGGCCGTCGAACTTGGGCTCAGCCACGTAGGCGACGGGCGGTTCATCGACGGCCAGCCCCAGTTCGCGGCGCACGCGTGCGTCGAACGCCTCGGCCCCGCCGGCGCTGGTGTCGGTCTCGGTGCGGATGCTGAGCATCGGCACGGCGTGGTGCACCGGTGTGAAGCCCTCCAGCACCTGACCGCCCACGCGCCGGGTGGGTGAGTCGGGTGTCCGCAACCCCGGATGGTCGGCCTCGATGGCTTGCAGCTCGCGAAACAGGCGGTCGTATTCGGCGTCGGGGAGTTCGGGAGCGTCCAGCGTGTAGTACTGGTGAGCAGCGCGGTGCAGGAGGGTACGCAGCTCGGCGGCACGATGCGCCGTGGTTGCTTCTCTATTCATAGCATTTCGGGCAAACTGGGCATGCGCCAGAGCCCAATGATGCCTCAATTCAGTTGAACAGGCGACGGGCCTGCGGCGAGCCGGCCGCCAGATCGCGCGCCTCCAGCGTGTCGTACAGTCGTTCGAGATCGGCGCCGATTGAATCGATCATCGCCGGGCGCAGCAGCTGGCCCGCATCGTCGGTGATCTGGCCATCCATCGCGTCGGCCAGCGCGAACGCGCTTTCGCGCAGCAACGTGAACGGCTGGCTGTCGCGTGCCACCTGCGGGACATCCAGGTGCAACGTGACTTCGCGGATGGCCGTGCTCGCCGGTTCGTCCGACAGCGCCGCCCGTGCATCGAACTCCAGGCCGAGCAGGGGCGGCAAGCCCGTCTGACCGGCGGGCAAGACCATGCGCCCGGGCACCGCGCCGGCCACGAAACCCAGCTTGACGGCTTGCTGGGTCACGAAGCCGGGACTCCAGGCGGCGCCCCGCGCGCGCAACGTGAAGCCCAGTTGCGCATCATGCTGACCGGCGAACTGGTCGAGCTCTCGGGCGCGGCCAACCTCATGCAGCATGTCCGGAAAATCAGGTGCACCGCCAATGGCGTCGGCATAGTGCTGCGTCCGGACGACGAATTCGGAAAATTCGATCTCGTTGAGTGCACCCGTCCGGTTCGCCAGTTGCACGCCGGCCTGCACGGCGGTGTAGCGCTGGCCCGCGAGTGGGAACTGCCAGCCTCCACCGGTCTCGTTCAACGCTTCGACCGCAAAGGGTTTGCTGCCCACGCGGCGCGTGGCCGGCAGAGCCGCCAGCAACGCATCTCCCGACACCACGCGGCCGTCGAGTGCGATCGGCGCGATGACATCGATCAGTGCATCCAGCCCCGGCCGACGATCCGGGACCGGCAGGGAACCCACCTCCAGCCCCCCATCCGCATCGAAAGACGGTTCGATGCGCTCAGGCGCGGCCATCGGGGCGACTGCCCCGGGCTCACGGCGTTCGCCCGGCATCGGCGCATCGGGCTGGGGCCGGCGCGGCTCGTTGCGGCGGGCGTTCCAGGTGTTGTAGGCGATCACGCCCCCGAGCACGAGGCCGCCGGCCACCGCCAGGCCAATCTGGAGGGAACTCATGATCCAGACTCCCGGCCGCACCCGACCCCGGTCACGCAGGGTCGAGCGCAGCGAGCCCGCACGCCGAGCGTTGCACGCCGGACGTGGAAATCCCAGGTCATGCCTCGGCCATCCCCAGGGCGCCTTCCATGTCGACCGCCACGATGCGCGAGACGCCCTGCTCCTGCATGGTCACGCCGATCAATTGCTCGGCCATCTCCATCGCGATCTTGTTGTGGCTGATGAACAGGAACTGCGTGCCCTGCCGGCTCATGGCGGTCACCAGCTTGCTGTAGCGCTCGGTGTTGGCGTCGTCCAGCGGCGCGTCCACTTCGTCGAGCAGGCAAAACGGCGCCGGGTTGAGCTGGAAAATGGCGAACACCAGGGCAATGGCCGTCAACGCCTTCTCGCCGCCCGAGAGCAGGTGAATGGTCTGGTTCTTCTTGCCGGGTGGTTGTGCCATCACCTGCACGCCCGAGTCCAGAATTTCCTCGCCCGTCATCACCAGCCTGGCGTGTCCGCCACCGAACAGCTCCGGGAACATGCGGCCAAAGTGCTGGTTGACGGTTTCGAAGGTGCTGGCCAGCAACTCGCGCGTCTCCGAATCGATCTTGCGAATCGCATCTTCCAGCGTGGTCATCGCCTCCATCAGGTCGGCCGACTGCGCGTCCAGGAACTGTTTTCTCTCGCCGGCCGTGGCAAGTTCGTCCAGTGCCGCGAGGTTGACCGCTCCCAGCGCTTCGATTTCGCGATGCAGCCGATCGATCTCCCCCTGCAGCCCCGCCAGGCGCACGTTGCCTTCGGCGATCGACCGCTCGACAGCCGCCAGGTCGGCCTGGGCGTCGGCCAGCAGTTGCGTGTATTGCTCGCCACCCAGGCGTGCGGCCTGCTCCCGGAGTTGCAAGTCGGTGATCCTCGCGCGCAAGGGTTCTAGTGCACGTTCGAGCTGCAGGCGGCGCTCGTCGCTGGCACGCAGGCGTGTCGTCAGGTCGTCGTAGTGGCTGCGCTGGGCACCCAGCGCCTGCTCGCGCTCGAGCTTGAGGGCAAGCGCGCCCTGCAGCCCCGCCTGGGCGGTGGCGTCGGTCAGACGACCCAGCTCCTCGTCGGTGCGCTGTTGCTCGGCCAGCACGGCGGCGCCCTGCTGTTCGGCGGTGTCGATCGCGCGCGCCAATTCGGCGCGCCGCGCCTCCAGGCTGCGCCGTGCAAACCCGGCCTCCTGCGCTGCGCGCTCGAGCACGCGCTGCTGCTCGCGCGCCTGGGCGAGGCAACGCTCGGCCTCGATGACGTGCTCCTCGAGTGCGGCGTGGCGTTCCTGCGCATCCGCCAGTTGCAGGTCGAGCTCCTCGAAACGCCCCTGCGCCGTGACGCTGCGCTCCTGCAACGCGCCGAGTTCACCATCGACCTCCGCCAGATCAGCATCGATTCGTACGCTGCGCGCCTTGGCCTGCTCAGCGAGTTGCGTCAGGCGGACGGTCTCGACCTGCAATTCGTGCGCGCGCTGCTGCGTCTGTGAGTTCTCCTGACGCAGGCCGGTCAGTTGCCCGCTGGCGGCGCTGTACGCGCTCTCGGCGCGAACCAGCGCGCCGCGCATCTGTTCACCGATGAGCTGCTGGGCGCGCAGATGCTTGTCCAGGTTCTCGATCTCCTGCGCGCGCGCCAGCAGGCCAGCCTGTTCGGAATCGGGGGCGTAGAAACTCACACCGTGCGCGCTCACGCTGTGGCCGCTGGACACGTAGATCGCCTCGCCCGCCCGCAACCGCCCCCGCTGCGCGAGCGCCGATTCCATGCTGTCGGCCGTGTAGCAGCCGCTCAGCCAATCGACGAGCAACGCCTTCTGCCCGGCATCATGCAGTCGCAGCAATTCGACCAGGCGTGGCAAGCCGGTGCCTCCATCCGGCAGCGCTGCCGCCGGGGGGGTGTAGAAAGCCAGGCGCGCTGGCGGTGCGTCCTGGGCGAAGGCGCGCACGATGTCCAGCCGTCCGACCTCCAGCGCCACCATCCGTTCGCGCAGCGCCGCCTCGAGCGCCGGCTCCCAGCCCGGCTCGACGTGCAGGCGCGTCCACAGACCCTGCAAGCCCTCAAGCCCATGCTTGTGCAACCACGGCCCCAGCTTGCCGTCGGTCTTCACTTTTTCCTGGAGTGCCTTCAGAGCCTCCAGACGCGCCGACAGGTCGGCCTGGCGGGCGGTCTCCCGGTTGACGCCATCCTGCGCGACGCGCCGCTCGCCCTCGAGCCGGGGCACGCTGTCGTGCAGTTCCGCCAACCGAGCCTGACTGACCTGCACCGCCTCCTGCGCCGCTGCCAATTGCCGCTGAAGGTCGGTCAGACGTTCCTCGTCCGGCGCGGCCATCGCGCTCCGGTCGGCAAGCAGGCGTTCGCGCCGCCCTTCCAGCTGGCGCACCTGTTCGGCGATGCCGCGCTGCTCGGCGGCCAGCACCTGAATCTGCTGCTGCACCTGCACCACCGCGCCGCGCTGCTCGTCTGCCCGGAGCTGCGCCGTGCGCAACGCATCGTCCAGTGCGGGCTGACCCTGCTGGTGCTCCTCCAGCTGCGCCGCCAGGGTCTCGGCCTGCTCCTCCTGCAGCGTGCCGCGTTCGGCCAACTGCTTGATCTCGGACTCGGCCTCGCCGCGGCGCGCGGTCCACTGCGCCTCTTGCTCCCTGAGCTGCACCAGGCGACTCTCGGCACGCTGGCGACCTTCGACGACGAAGCGGATCTCGGCCTCCAGCCGGCCGACCTCGGCACTGGCCTCGTACAACCGCCCCTGCGCCTGGTTGAGTTGATCGCCGGCTGCGTAGTGCGCCTGGCGAACGGTTTCCAGTTCGGCCTCGACGTGACGCAGGTCGGCCGTGCGCGCCTCGAGGTCGTTGCCGGCACTCGCGGTCTCCTCCTTGAGCCGTTCCTGACCTTCATCGGCCTCGGCACGCTTGAGAAACCACAACTGGTTTTGTCGCAGCGTGGCCTGGGCCTGCAGGCCCCGGTACTGACGGGCGACCTCGGCCTGACGCTCCAGTTTGTCAAGGTTGGCGTTGAGTTCGCGCAGGATGTCCTCGACGCGGGTCAGGTTCTCGCGCGTATCGGCCAGCCGGTTTTCGGTCTCGCGGCGACGCTCCTTGTACTTGCTGACGCCCGCGGCCTCCTCCAGGAACAGGCGCAACTCTTCGGGGCGGCTCTCGATGATGCGGCTGATCGTGCCCTGGCCGATGATGGCGTAGGCGCGCGGTCCCAGGCCGGTGCCCAGGAACACGTCCTGCACGTCGCGCCGGCGCACCGGCTGGTTGTTGATGTAGTAGCTGCTGGTGCCATCGCGCGTGAGCACCCGTTTGACCGAGATCTCGGTGAACTGGCTCCACTGGCCACCCGCGCGGTGGTCGTTGTTGTCGAAAACAAGCTCGACCGATGCGCGCGATGCGGGCTTGCGCGTGGTCGTGCCGTTGAAGATCACGTCCTGCATCGATTCGCCGCGCAGCTCGGACGCCTTGGACTCGCCCAGCACCCAGCGCACCGCGTCCATGATGTTGGACTTGCCGCAGCCGTTGGGGCCAACCACGCCCACCAGCTGACCGGGCAACATGAAGTTGGTGGGCTCTACGAACGACTTGAAACCGGACAGCTTGATCGAATTGAGGCGCACGACAGAGCCTGAATGTTCGGGGTACCTCGAGTCGCGCCGCCACGACTGAGCGTCATCTGGCCAATTCTAGCCAAAGGCACCGCCCATCCCGGGCAAGCCGGCACGGCGTCCCGACGGCGCGAAAACCGGGTGGTACAGACTGCACGCCCGTCGTCGGCGTGCCCTGAACGGCTTGCAGCGGGCGTTGAAACTTGCCCCCCGGCACCTCCCTTGAAACCCCGCCAGGTTGCCAAATAGTTGGCAAATTTCGGCGCTTTCTCAAAAGATAGGTGTTACTAAGGGTAATTTCCAATAAGCAATATGTTGCAATTCAGCGATGCTGCGCACAGCAAGTCGCGGGCCTCCCGGCTCACGACAGGCCCGGGCGCAACAGGTTCGGAGATCGATCGACGGACCGACTGCACGCGCGCAACCATGTCGCCAAGGAGAGTCGATTCATGGCCGAAGCAATCATCGCCAAGCCGGGGGCCGCGGCCGCGCCGCGCCGGATGACCGCCAAGGAGCGGAAAGTCATCTTTGCCTCGTCGCTGGGCACGGTGTTCGAGTGGTACGACTTCTACCTGTACGGATCGCTGGCGGCGGTGATCGCCAAGCAGTTTTTCGCCGGGCTGGATCCAACCTCGGCCTTCATCTTCGCGCTGCTGGCTTTTGCCGCGGGGTTTTTCGTGCGCCCGTTCGGCGCCCTCGTGTTCGGCCGCGTGGGGGACATGGTGGGACGCAAGTACACGTTCCTGATCACCATCGTGATCATGGGCCTGTCCACGTTTCTGGTGGGTGTACTTCCGACCTATGCCTCGATCGGAGTCTTTGCACCCGCCATCCTGATCGTGCTGCGCCTGCTGCAGGGGTTGGCGCTGGGTGGCGAGTACGGGGGTGCGGCGACCTACGTGGCCGAGCACGCGCCCAAGGGCAAGCGCGGTGCCTACACCTCGTGGATCCAGACCACGGCCACGCTGGGCCTGTTCCTGTCGCTGCTCGTGATCCTGGGCGTGCGCAACTCGATGAGCGAGCAGGCCTTCGCCGACTGGGGCTGGCGCATCCCGTTCCTGGTGTCGATCGTCTTGCTGGTGATCTCCGTGTGGATTCGACTTTCACTGAGCGAATCGCCGGCCTTCCAGAAAATCAAGAGCGAGGGCAGAACCTCGCGGCGACCCCTCACGGACTCGTTCGCGCACTGGAAGAACCTCAAGTTTGTCCTGATCGCGTTGTTCGGTCTGGTGGCGGGACAGGCGGTGGTCTGGTACAGCGGTCAGTTCTACACCCTGTTCTTCCTCACCAACGTGCTCAAGGTCGACGTGACGACGGCCAACATCCTGATCGCCATCTCGCTGGTGATCGGCACGCCCTTCTTCGTGGTGTTCGGCACGCTGTCGGATCGCATCGGCCGCAAGCCGATCATCATGACGGGCTTGCTGCTGGCGGCGCTCACCTACTTTCCACTGTTCACGGCGCTCACGGACGCGGCCAACCACGAACTGGCCCAGGCCCAGGTGAAAAACCAGGTGGTGGTGACCGCTTCGCGTCGCGATTGTTCGTTTGGCGGCAACCCGGTGGCGCGCGAGATCGACTTCCGCAGTTCGTGCGACATTGCCAAGCGCTTCCTGGCGCAGAACTCCGTGAGCTACGAGAGCGCCGTCGGGCGCGGCTCCGCGACGGTACGCATTGGCGAGACGGTCATCAAGGCACCGCGCGGGGTGGTCCAAAACCATCATTTCACACCGGAAAGCGCCGCCGCCATCGCCACCTTCAAAAAGGAAGTCAGCGCCGCGCTGAAGGCCGCCGGCTACCCGAACAAGGCCGACCCGGAGAAGATGAACAAGCCGCTGATCGTGGCCATCCTCTCGCTGCTGGTGATCTACGTGACGATGGTGTATGGACCCATCGCCGCCGCGCTGGTCGAGTTGTTCCCCACCCGCATCCGGTACACCTCGATGAGCCTGCCCTATCACATCGGCAATGGCTGGTTCGGCGGGTTGCTGCCCAGCATCTCGTTCGCTATGGTCGCCACCAATGGCAACATGTACTACGGCTTGTGGTATCCGATCGTGATCGCCGCCGCCACTTTCGTGATCGGCATGTTGTTCTTCCGCGAAACCAAGGACGTCGACATCTACGCGATGCGCTGACACCCCGGTGCGACTCCAGCGAGAAGCCCACGCCTTGGCGTGGGCTTCTTGCTTGATCTTGACGCGCTGCCGACCCTGCGTCGTGCCGAGTCCGGTCAGGTCACCGCGGCCGCAACCACGCCAGTGACTGGTCGGCCGCCATGCGTGTCACGCCCCCTCAACCGCGCCCGGCAAGCGCATCTTCCAGCGGTCGCAGCAACCGCACGTCACTCGTGGCTGCACGAATGCGCGGCATCAGTTCAAGCAGGCCTTCGTAGCCGTGCGCGGCTTCGACCGCCATGTTGAGCCGGAAACTCTTGAACCCGAGCTTGGCGGTGAGTTCCGTCGCCAGCGGGTAGGCGATGCGGTAGCGGCGCACCCGCTCTTCATCGGTCAGCCCACCCGGCGCAGCGGCGGGTGTGGCCGGCGCAGGCGCTGTCACGGAGCGCGATGGCGCGGCAGCAACGGCCGGTGCCGCATGCGCCGACACGGTGCCCCCCTCGGCCGGCTGCAGCAACCCGCGTGACACCAGCGCGTCGATATCGGCCGTCGTGACGCCCAACGGCCCCGTGGCCTCGAGCACGTCGCGCACCGAACGATGGCCATCGAACAGGATGAGCGCCGAGCGCTGACCATGCGTGATGTCCACGGCGTGCCGGTCCTTCATGGCGAGGACTCCCGCGTCAGACTTCGTGTAAGTCGCCACGACGGACTCCGGTATGCGATCCATTGGTGATGTGCGAACCAATGTAACTGTTCGTGTAATGCTTTGCAAGTCAATGTCGGCAGGGGATTCCCGCATCGGTGTGCAACCCAGGAGTCGGGATGCCGGCGACGAAATCGTGTTCGCAGGCACAAATCGTCTCGGCGCGGCGGGGCTGCGCGTTCGTGCGGACGTGGTGACCGGGCGACACCCGATTGGCGGTGGCCGTGCGGCCTTCATAAAATGAAACGTTCACCCCATTTCAGGCCGTCGGTCACCACGGCGCGCGACCATGCGCCGCGAGCCCCACGAATGGCACCACCGCAGTCCCGCCCGCGTCTACCGAGAACACGAGGAACCAAACCATGCAAGCACCCACCACGATGATGGAGCGCATCCTGCATCTGATGGCCGACAAAAAGGCCTCGGACGTGTACCTGTCGGCGCACGCGCCCGCCACGATCCGCATCAACGGTGCGTGCCTGCCCATCAACAACCAGCTGCTTCCGCCCGAAGCGACGATGAACCTGCTGATGGACATCGTGCCGCCCAACCGGATCGAGGAACTTCGGGAGACGGGTGAGCTGAACATGGCGATCCCGCTGCAAGGGGTGGGCAACTTCCGGATCTCAGCCTTGCGCCAGCGCGGCAGCTACGCGGCGGTGATCCGCTTCATCAGTCCCGACATCCCAAAGTTGAACACGCTCAATCTGCCCCCGGTGCTCGAGCGTCTGGTGATGGAAAAGCGCGGCCTGATCCTGATGGTGGGCGCCACCGGCGCCGGCAAGTCGACCACGCTGGCGGCCATGCTCGACCACCGCAACGAGCGTGTAAGTGGCCACATCCTGACGATCGAAAACCCGATCGAATACATGTTCACCAACCGCAAGTCGCTGATCAACCAGCGCGAGGTCGGCACCGACACCGCAACCCTGCAGGTGGCGCTGATGAACGCGCTGCGCCAGGCACCCGACGTCATCATGATCGGCGAGATCCGCGACCGAGAGACCATGACCGCGGCCATCGCCTACGCGCAATCGGGCCACCTGTGCCTGGCCACGCTGCACGCCAACAACAGCTACCAGGCGCTCAACCGGGTGCTCAGCTTCTACCCCGTCGAAGTGCGGCCCACGCTGCTGGGCGATCTGGCGGCGGCACTCAAGGCGATCGTGTCGCAGCGCCTGATTCCGACCGTGGACAACGCGCGCATGCCGGCCGTCGAGGTGCTGCTCAACACCAAGCTGGTGGCCGACCTGATCGAGAAGAGCGATTTCGGCGGCGTCAAGGAAGCGATGGATCACTCGATGGCCGAAGGCTCGCAGACCTTCGAGCAGGATCTGGCACGTCTGGTCTCCGAGGGTCGCATCGACCGCAAGGACGCGCTGACCAACGCCGATTCGCCCACCAACCTCATGTGGCGCCTGCAAAACGAGGCCCAGCGCGGCACCACGCAGGCCGCCCAGGACCAGCAAGACGCAAGCGAGGAACCGTCGTTCACCGACATCACCCTTGACGTGCGT
Source organism: uncultured Ottowia sp. (assembly GCA_964527755.1). Lineage (GTDB taxonomy): Bacteria > Pseudomonadota > Gammaproteobacteria > Burkholderiales > Burkholderiaceae_C > Ottowia. The sequence continues at coordinate 10,116 of CAZGOL010000023.1, read as the reverse complement.
CCCAGCGGCTACGGCAGCACCGGGTTCGGGTCGACCGGATTCCAGCAATCGGGCTTCCGCGATTCCAAGCTGGGCTCCACGGCCGACTCGCGCCTGGGCGCGGTCTGAGCCCGCTGCGAACCGACGGTTCCCGTGACCGCGACCCGCCTGCTGGCCGAGGCGCTGATCTGCCGCCGCTCCGTCACTCCCGCCGACGGCGGCTGCATCGACCTGATCGCCGAGCGCCTGGCACCAATGGGCTTCGCCAACGAAGTCATCGAGCGCGGCCCGTCCGACTGGCGCGTGCGCAATTTGTGGTCGAAAAGAGTCCCGCCGCCTGACGGACAAGCCCAAGACGCTATCAAAACCATTGTGTTTGCGGGGCATGTGGACGTGGTTCCGCCCGGTCCGCCGGATCACTGGACGAGCGATCCCTTCACGCCCACCGAGCGCGACGGCTGCCTGTACGGACGCGGCGCGAGCGACATGAAGAGCTCGATCGCCGCCTTCGTCGTGGCCGTCGAGCGGTTGCTCGGCGCGCGCCCCGACACGCCGCTGGGCATCGCGCTGCTGCTCACCAGCGACGAGGAAGGCCGCGCTGCAGACGGCACGCGGGCGGTGTGCGAGTTGCTGGCCGCGCGCGGCGAACGCATCGACTGGTGCATCGTGGGCGAGCCCACCTCGGTGCGGCAGACCGGTGACACCATCAAGAACGGGCGGCGCGGCACCCTTTCGGGGCGCCTGGTGGTGCGCGGCGTACAGGGTCACATCGCCTACCCGCATTTGGCACGCAACCCGATTCACGAGTTGGCGCCCGCACTGGCCGAACTGGCCGCGACCGAGTGGGATCGCGGCAATGCCCACTTCCAGCCGAGCAGCTGGCAGGTCAGCAACATCCGTGGCGGCACCGGCGCGGGCAACGTGATCCCGGGCGAGGTGGTGGTCGATTTCAACTTCCGCTTCGGCACCGAATCCACGCCGGCATCGCTGCAGGCGCGCCTGCAGGGTGTGCTCGAGCGGTACGGTCTGGATCATTCGATCGACTGGACGCTGGGTGGCGAGCCCTTCCTCACGCCGCCCGGTCACCTGGTGCAAACGGCGCGCGCGGCGATCCACGCCGAAACGGGCCTCGAGGCCGCGCTCTCCACCACCGGTGGCACCAGCGACGGGCGCTTCATCGCGCGCCTGTGCCCCGAGCTGATCGAGTTGGGCCCGCCGGGCGCCAGCATCCATCAGGTGGACGAGCACATCCGGCTGGCCGACCTCGAGTCGCTGACGGCGATCTACCTGCGCGTGCTGCGGCAACTGGGCGGCCAATGAGCGGGGCCGTCGCACGCACGCCGGCGCCCGGCGAACCGAAGGCGCCCGCATGATCCGGCTGCAAGATGTCGTGCTGCGGCGCGGCACCAAGGTGCTGCTCGACGGCGCCAGCATCAGCATCCATCCCGGCGAGAAGGTCGGCCTGGTGGGCCGCAACGGCGCCGGCAAGTCCACGCTGTTTGCACTCATCGACGGCACGCTGCACGAGGACGGTGGTGAAGTCTCGATCCCCCCCGGCTGGCGACTGGCGCAGGTCGTTCAGCAGATGCCCGAGACCGACCAGGGCGCCACCGATTTCGTGCTGGACGGCGATGCGCGCCTGATCCATCTGCAACAGGTACTCGCCGCCGCCGAGCAGGCCGGCGACGGCCTGGCGATCGCGCAGGCGCACAGCGACCTGCAGGACGCCGGCGCGCACGACGCACGCGCGCGCGCCCAGGCGCTGATCCTGGGCCTGGGTTTCAAGCCCGAGCAGCTCGCGCGGCCGGTGTCGAGCTTCTCGGGCGGCTGGCGCATGCGCCTGCAACTGGCTCGCGCGCTGATGGCGCCCAGCGATCTGCTGCTGCTCGACGAACCCACCAACCACCTGGATCTGGACGCGCTGGTGTGGCTGGAAGGATGGCTGGCGCGTTACCCCGGCACGCTGATCGTGATCAGCCACGACCGCGAATTCCTCGACGCCGCCACGCGCGTGACCTTGCACATCGAGGCCGGGCGCCTGACGCGCTACGGCGGCAACTACAGCGCGTTCGAGGAGCTGCGCGCGCAGCAACTCGCACTGCAGCAGACGGCCTGGGCACGCCAGCAGGAGAAGATCGCCCATCTGCAGAAATTCATCGATCGCTTCAAGGCCAAGGCGACCAAGGCACGGCAGGCGCAAAGCCGCGTGAAGGCGCTGGAGCGCATGGAGCGGATCGCGCCGGTGCTGGCCGAGGCGGATTTCCAGTTCGAGTTCGAAGAACCCGCGAGCCTGCCCAACCCGATGCTGGTGGTGAGCGACGGCGTGTTCGGCTACGGTCCTGAAGCGTTGCGGGATGCTCCCGAAAACGGAGCTGCTCTGGCACGTCAGTCGGGCGTTAAACCCGGTTCTTATTCAAATTCAGGCGAACCTCGCGTGATCCTGCGCGGAGTCGATCGCACCGTGCTGGCCGGCCAGCGCATCGGCATCCTGGGCGCCAACGGCCAGGGCAAGTCCACCTTCGTCAAGACCGTGGCGCGCACGCTGGCGCTGCTGGATGGTCGGCTCACCGAAGGCAAGGGCCTGGCGATCGGCTACTTCGCGCAGCACGAGCTGGACGTTCTGCACGCCGACAGCACGCCGCTGGAGCACATGGTGCGACTGGCGCGGGCCAGCGGGCGCGAGAGCAGCGATGAAGCGCGCGAACAGCCACTGCGCAACTTCCTGGGCCGCTTCAGCTTTCCGGGCGAGATGGTCACGCAGCCCGTCGGCCAGTTCAGCGGCGGCGAAAAGGCCCGCCTGGTGCTGGCGATGATCGTCTGGCAGCGTCCCAACCTGCTGCTGCTCGACGAACCCACCAACCACCTGGACCTGACCACGCGCGAGGCGCTGGCCGTCGCCCTCAACGAGTTCGAAGGCACGCTGATGCTGGTCAGCCACGACCGCGCCCTGCTGCGCAGCGTGTGCGACGAATTCTGGCTGGTGGCGCGCGGCGGCGTGCAACCGTTCGACGGCGACCTGGAGGACTACCAGCGCTACCTGCTCGACGAGGCGCGACGCCTGCGCCAAGAGGCGACCAGCGCGAGATCGGCAACCGGCGATGCCGACACCAGAGCCAGTCCGTCGGCCGACGCACCCGCCACGAATCCGACCGCCAATCCGGCCGAACAGCGCCGCCAGCAGGCCGTGCGGCGTCAGCACCTGGCCGAGCGCACCCGGCCGCATCGGCGCGCACTGGAGCAGACCGAGCAGCGCATCGAAGCGATCACCGCAGAACGTCAGCAACTGGAGCAGCGCCTGACCACCGCGCTGCCAGCGGCCGACATCGCCGACGCGGGCCGGCGCCTGAAGACCCTGCAGGACGAATTGCATCGACTCGAAGAGGCGTGGCTGGAGCACTCGAGCGCGATCGAGACGCTCGAACGCGACGCCGTGCCGGAATGATTTCACGCTCGGGGCAACTGCCAGCGCCGGCCGTGCGGGCCTTCGTGCAGGCCGGCGGGCGGATGATTACAGTAACGGCCTCTAACCACCGCCCGTCCGCGGGCACGAAAGGAACTCCATCGTGCACCTGATCGTCACCATCGTCGTGGGCTTCATCATCGGCCTGCTGGCGCGCGCCATCATGCCGGGCGACCAGAAAATGGGCCTCATCATGACCACCCTGCTGGGCATCGCGGGCTCGCTGGTGGCCACCTATGGCGGCGTCGCGCTGGGCCTGTACCCCGAAGGCTCGACCGCCGGCTGGATCGCCTCGGTGGTCGGCGCGCTGATCCTGCTGTTCATCTATGGGCTGGTGAAGAAAAAGGCCTGAACCCGAAGGGCTCGTGCGCGCCTATTTGCCGATGCCCTCGAACCAGCGCGCCACCATGGCGCGCTCGGCATCGGTCATCTGCGTGGCATTGGACAGCGGCATCTGCTTGGTCACCACCACCTGCTGGTAGACGGCCGGCGCGTGTGCCTTCAGTTGCTCCTCGGAATCCAGGCGGATGCCCTTTTGCTGCACGGCCTCGCCGTGGCAGATGGCGCAGCGCTGCTCGATGACGGGCTTGAGCTGCGCGTAGTCCACCGTCTGCGGCACCGCCGCCGCCGAAACCGTCACCGGCGCCGGCTTGAGCCACACGGCCATGGCCGCCAGCACCACCACGCCGATCGCCGCGAAGGGCCAGGGGTTGCCGGCACGGCCGAGCTTGAAGCCGTGGCGCTGCACGAAGAACTGGCGAATCAGCGCGCCGGCCAGCATCAGCAGCAGCAGGATCAGCCAGCGGTGCTCGCTGGCGTACGCAAAGTTGTAGTGGTTGCTGATCATCGCGATCAGCACCGGCAGCGTGAAGTAGGTGTTGTGCACGCTGCGCTGCTTGCCGCGCTTGCCGTAGATCGCGTAGTCGGCCGGGTCGTAGGGCTGGCCGCTGGTCATCGCGGCCACCACCTTGCGCTGGCCGGGGATGATGACGAAGAACACGTTGGCGCTCATTGCCGTGGCCATCGACGCGCCCACCAGCAGGAAGGCGGCGCGCCCGGAGAAGAAGTGAAACGCGATCCACGAGGTGACGGCAATCGTCACCAGCACCAGCGCGCCGACCACGCGATCGCCGTGCTTGCCCTGGCCGAAGATGCGGCAGACGGCGTCGTAGATGAACCAGAACGCCGCGATGAACGCCACGGCGCCGATGCCGGCGGCCGTGCCCGACCAGTCGAACACCTGCTTGTCCACCAGGAAAATGCCGGCGTTCCACAGATACAGCACGATGAACAGCAGAAAGCCCGAGATCCAGGTCCAGTAGCTTTCCCAGTAAAACCAGTGCAGATGGCTGTCGATGCCGCCCCTGGGCGAGACCATGTACTTCTGCGCGTGATAAAAGCCCCCGCCGTGGACCGACCAGATGGCGCCGTCGACGCCCTTGGCCTTGAGGTCCTCGGCCGTCGGGGCCAGCAGGTTGTTGTCGAGAAAGACGAAATAGAACGACGAGCCGATCCAGGCAATGGCCGTGATCACGTGCAGCCAGCGCAGCAACAGGTTCGTCCAGTCGAGAAGATAGGATTCCATGAGTGCATGTCCCTTGTTCTGGCTCGCCACCGCGGGCGCTTCGAGCCGACTTCAGGTGATCGCGCCATCTGCCGGAGTCACACACCAACTGCCGACCGACTCTTGGGCGCCGCTGCGATCAACATAAATTGTATACAGTATTGTGTGCAAACGCTAGGTGTTTTTGTCCCGGGTTTCCCAGTGTGACGCGCTTGCCACGAATTCATCGAATCGGCGACAATACGAGGTTTTCACCGACACACACGCTTTCCGAGGATCACATCATGGGCAACAAGATCGTCACCGAAGCCATGCGCAAGGCCACGCCGCCGCTGCCGGGCGCGCCGGTGCGCAAGCTGGCCATCGGCCAGAAGCGCAGCCTGGAGCGGGGCACGCACACGCGCAGCAAGAAGAACCCGGGCAAGCGGCCGCATCAGGGCTGAGCGCGGGGGAGTTTCGCCCCCCATGAAAAATGGCGCCTGCGGGCGCCATTTTTCATGGGCGTCAGCAGCTTGCGCGCATCAGGAACCCCGATAGGTCGCATGGCTCCAGGGGCTCACCAGGAGCGGTACGTGATAGTGCTGGTCGGCATGGGCGATGCCGAAGTCCAGGTGCACCACGTCCAGGAACGGCGGCTCGGGCAGTGCGACACCGCGCGCCCGAAAGTAATCGGCCACTTCGAAGCTGAGGCGGTAGGTGCCCACGCGCAGGCTGGCGTTGTCGTACAGCGGCCCGTCGGGGTTGCGACCATCGTCGTTCAGGCGAAAGCGCCTGACCTGCGTGGCCGCGCCATCGCGGGTCACCCACAGCGTCACCCACATGCCGGCAGCCGGCGTGCCGTGCATCGTGTCCAGCACGTGCGTACTCAGTCCCATGGTTTGCCCCCCACAAAAATTGTCCACTGAAGTGTATACACTTTTTGGAGTTTGCACTATCATGATCCGGTCATGGAAGCCTCCAGCACCGCCCTGATCGTCCAGGCCCTCACCCACGCGATCGTGGAACACAGCCTGCAACCCGGCAGCAAGCTGGTCGAGCAGACGCTGGCCGACCATTTCGGCGTGTCGCGCACGCTGGTTCGCCAGGCATTGTTCCTGCTGTCGCAAAAACGCCTGGTCACGCTGGAACCGGCGCGCGGCGCCTTTGTCGCCAGCCCCTCGGCCATCGAAGCGCGCCAGGTGTTCGGGGTGCGCCTGATGCTGGAACTCGAACTCACCCGGGCCTTCGTGCGCAAGGCCACGCCGGCCGACATCGAGGCGCTGCGCGAGCACGTGGAGCGAGAACAGGCCGCCGTGGCGCGCCAGGACGTGAAGGATCGCACCGAACTGCTGGGCGACTTCCACGTGCTGATGGCCGAGCGGCTGGGCAACTCGGTGCTGGCCGAAGTGTTGCGCGACCTGCTGGCCCGCTGCGCCATCGCGACCCTGATGTACCAGAGCAGCAGCGCGGCCCATGATTCGGCGTCCGAGCACGCCGCGCTGGTGGAGTGCTTCGCGTCCGGCGACGTGACCCGGGCCGTCAAGTTGATGCGCCAGCACCTCGAACACGTATCCGCCGGACTCGATCTCGATCGCACGCCACCAACCGCCGACGTCGGCAAGGCATTGCGTCGGGCCGGCACGCGAAAGAAGGAGTCCGCCTCATGAGAACCGGTCACGGCCTGTACGACAGCACGGCCTTCTATCCACGCGATCTGGCGGGCTACGGCATCAACGTGCCGCACGCGCGCTGGCCGGGCGACGCGCGCATCGCGGTTCAGTTCGTCCTCAACTATGAGGAAGGCGGCGAGAATTGCGTGCTGCACGGCGACGCCGCGAGCGAACAGTTTCTCTCCGAAATGTTCAATCCGGACGCCTACCACGAACGCCATCTGTCGATGGAAAGCATCTACGAATACGGTTCGCGCGCCGGGGTCTGGCGCGTGTTGCGGGAGTTCGAGGCGCGTGGCCTTCCGCTGACGATCTTCTGCGTTGCCAGCGCGCTGGCACGCAATCCGGCAATGGCCCAGGCCTTTCGGCGGCGTGGCCACGAGATCGCCTGCCATGGCCTGAAGTGGATCCACTACCAAGGCATGGACGAAGCGACCGAGCGCGCGCACATGGCCGAGGCGCTGGCCATCATCGAGACAATCGCTGGTGAACGGCCGCTGGGCTGGTACACCGGTCGAGACAGCCCCAACACGCGCAGGCTGGTGGTCGACGACGCTCGTCTGCTGTACGACAGCGACTACTATGGCGACGACCTGCCCTTCTGGATGAAGGTCCGCCGAAGCGACGGCCGTGACGTGAATCACCTCGTCGTGCCCTACACGCTCGACTGCAACGACATGCGCTTTGCCCTGCCACAGGGCTACAGCCACGCCGACCCGTTTTTCCAGTATTTGTGCGACACCTTCGACACGCTGTATGCCGAAGGCGACCCCGACGGACTCGACCGCCCCAAGATGATGAGCATCGGCCTGCACTGCCGCATGGTCGGGCGGCCGGGGCGTTTCACGGCGCTGCGGCGCTTTCTCGACCACATCGCGCGCCATCCCGGTGTCTGGGTTTGTCGTCGCATCGACATCGCCCGCCACTGGATTGCCACCCATCCTTGCCCAGCCTGACGATGCCCTACACCCTGGACCAACTCAACCAAGCAACACCCGCGGAAGCCGAGCGGATGCTCGACGGCCTGTACGAGCACACGCCCTGGATCGCCGCCAAGGCGCTGGCCGCACGCCCGTTCCACTCGCTGGCGCAGGCCAAGCAGGTCATGGCCCAGCTGCTGGCCGAGGCCGGCACGGACGCGCAACTGGCGCTGATCCGCGTCCACCCCGAGCTGGCCGGCAAGGCGATGGAGGCGGGCACGCTCACCGCCGAATCCACCGGCGAGCAGGCCCGCGCAGGCCTGGCCGCCTGCTCGGCCGACGAACTGGCGCGCATCCGGCAGCTCAACCGCGATTACGGCGCCCGCTTCGGCTTTCCGTTCGTGCTGTGCGTGCGCGGCCCACGCGGCAGCGGCATGAGCAAGCGCCAGATCATCGACACCTTCGCACGGCGCCTGGCCAACCACCCGGACTTCGAGCGCGCCGAGGCGCTGCGCCAGATCAACCGAATCGTCGAAATCCGCCTGGCCGACAAGTTTGCCGCCGAGCCGACGTTGGGCGAACTGGTGTGGGACTGGCACGAGAAGCTGGCGCAGCACAGCGACCCGCACTTTGCCGAGGCGGGCCAGCTCACCGTGACCTACCTCACCGACGCGCACCGCGCCTGCGCGCAGCGCATCAGCCAGACGATGCGCGACGCCGGTTTCGACGAAGTGCACATCGACGCCGTGGGCAACGTCGTTGGCCGCTATCAGGCCCAACCGGGGGTTGCCAACCCCAAGACCCTGCTCACTGGCAGCCACTACGACACGGTGCGAAACGGTGGCAAATACGACGGGCGACTGGGCATCTTCGTGCCCATCGCCTGCGTGCGCGAACTGCACCGCGCAGGCCGTCGCCTGCCCTACCACCTCGAAGTGGTGGGTTTTGCCGAAGAAGAAGGCCAGCGCTACAAGGCCACCTTCCTGGGCTCGAGCGCGCTGGTGGGCGACTTCAAGCCCGAGTGGCTTGATCAGCAGGATACCGACGGCATCACGATGCGTCAGGCCATGCAAGGCGCCGGCCTGTGCATCGACGACATTCCCAAGCTCAAGCGCAACCCCGCGGATTACCTGGGCTTCATCGAAGTCCATATCGAACAGGGACCGGTGCTGAACGAGTTGAACCTGCCGCTGGGCATCGTCACCTCCATCAACGCCAGCGTGCGCCACGTCGGCGAGTACGTCGGCCAGGCCAGCCACGCCGGCACCACCCCCATGGACCGTCGCCGCGATGCGGCGTGCGCCGCAGCCGAGCTGGCGCTGTACCTGGAGAGCCGCGCCGCACGCGATGGTGACTCGGTGGCGACCATGGGGATGCTTGCCGTACCCAACGGCTCGATCAACGTCGTGCCGGGCCGTTGCGGCTTCAGTCTGGATCTGCGCGCGCCCAGCGACGCGCAGCGCGACACCCTGTCCGACCACGTGGTGGCCGAGGTGCAAGCCATCGCCGACCGCCGGGGCGTGCAGTTCACGCTGCAGGAAACCATGCGGGCAAGCGCCGCCCCCTGCGACGCGCTCTGGCAACAACGTTGGGCCGACGCGGTGCAGGCGCTCGGTCTGCCGGTGTTTCGCCTGCCCAGCGGCGCCGGCCACGACGCGATGAAGCTGCACGAGATCATGCCGCAGGCCATGCTGTTCGTGCGAGGCGAGAACGCCGGCATCAGCCACAATCCGCTCGAATCGACCACCGCCGAGGACATGGACCTGGCGGTGCGCGCCATGCTGCATGTACTCGAAGCCACCGCTCGGGATTTGCTTCAATAACGATAGCTGCCCTGGCTTTCCACGCAAACGATCAACACGTTTTTCATACAGCACCGATCATGGCCAACACGCCCGATGTCTACATTCGCCTCGACGCCTGGATCGACCAGCACTTCGACGAACAAGTGGCCTTCCTGCAGCAACTGGTGCGCGTACCCACCGACACGCCACCGGGCAACAACGCACCGCACGCCGAGCGCACCGCCGAACTGATCAAGGCGTGGGGCTTTCACGCGGAAAGACACCCGGTGCCCGAGCGTGAGGTGCACGAGTACGGCATGCAGAGCATCACCAACCTGATCGTGCGCCGCCCCTACGGGCCCGGCGGCCGCACCATCGCGCTCAATGCCCATGGCGACGTGGTGCCACCAGGTGAAGGCTGGGCGCACGACCCCTATGGCGGCGAGGTCGAGAACGGCAAGATGTACGGGCGGGCGACCGCCGTCAGCAAGAGTGACTTCTCCACCTTCACCTTTGCCGTGCGTGCGCTCGAGGCCGTGGCCAGGCCCACGCAGGGTGCGGTGGAACTGCACTTCACCTACGATGAAGAGTTCGGCGGCCTGCTCGGCCCCGGCTGGCTGCTCGCCCAGGGCCTGACGAAGCCCGACCTGATGATCGCCGCTGGCTTCAGCTACGAGGTGGTCACCGCGCACAACGGCTGCCTGCAGATGGAAGTGACCATCCAGGGCAAGATGGCGCACGCCGCCGTGCCCCACACCGG
>CAZGOL010000022.1:0-26417 GCA_964527755.1 uncultured Ottowia sp. | reverse complement strand
CGAATGAAACCTTTTAGCACAGTGCCGATTGGCAATGCAGTAACCACGGGTATCAAGACTCGCCCCGGGAAGCCCGCTGCCGACGGATCCGGGCATGTGCTCGCGCCGACGGTCACTCGCGGGGCGGATCTCTCGACGGTGGAAGATCGCGCCAATGAACGTCCTCCACCGTGTCGGCAGCCTTGGCCGGCGCATCATCGTGCGAAGTGGGGCGGGCCGTGTTGGAAGTGGAGGGTGGTCGTGGCCAGCTCTGGCGTGCCATCTCTCGGTAACGACGCCACAGCAAGGTCACGGCAGCCGGGCGACCGGTGATCAGGCTGGACACCAAACTGATCACCGCCATCACGAACATCCAGATCAGCAGGCTGATCAGGAACACGACACCAGCGGCAGCCAGCAGGGCCCAGAGAAGCCAGCCGGCGAGCCGGCCAATCGCTCTCTCGATGGCACCGCGGTCGGGCGGATTCGATGGTGGTGAAGGCAGGCGAAGAGTCATTCGGATCACGTGCGGGGTTTGGCGCGCCGGCTTCACGGGACGCACTCGAGCGCCTGAAGATAGGCCGGCATGAGCATCAGCTCGTCCCAGGTCAGCGCCGGAGTGCGCGACAGGAGTGCCCGGCGGCGTTGTTCGCTGGCGGTCGACGGCAGCCAGCGCCGATCGACCTGCGCGCGTGCCAGTTGCTCGATGGTGTCATCGATCAACTGGCCATCGCCCAGCGACTGATTGCACAGCAGCGCGAGATCGCAGCCGGCATCGAGCGCCGCCAGAACCGCCTGCGCCGGAGTGATCGTTCGCCCATCGATCTGCCGTGCCGCCGCCATGCTGAGGTCATCACTGATGATGGCTCCGGAAAACCCGATCCGCTCGCGCAAGATCGCCTGCAACCAGCGACGGGAAAATCCCGCTGGCCGGCGATCGACGCGGGTGTAGATCACATGCGCGGGCATCACCGCGGTCAGCACCGATCTCAACCAACCGTATGGGGCAGCGTCATCCCGGAGGATCGCCGACAGCAAGCGTCGGTCCCGTGGCAGATCGATGTGCGAATCGGCGGCCGCGAATCCATGTCCCGGAAAATGCTTGCCGCAGTTGGCCATGCCGGCCAGCAGCATGCCGTGCATCAGACCCTTGGCAAGCAGGGTGACGACGCGCGGATCGGCGTGAAAGGCGCGGTCGCCGATCACGCCGGAGTGGCCCCAATCCAGATCAAGGACCGGCGCGAACGACCAATCGATGCCGCACGCACGCAGCTCCGATGCGAGCACCAACCCGCAGGCCGTGGCGACGTCCTGCGCCCGCATCGGGTCGCGCATCCACTGTTCGCCCAGGGTTCGCATGGTCGGCAGGCACGTGAAGCCGCCGCTGCGAAACCGCTGCACCCGGCCGCCCTCGTGGTCGACGCCAATCACCAGATCGGGACGCAGCCGCTTGACATCCGCGCACAAGTTGGTCAGTTGAACCCGATCCTGCCAGTTGCGCGCGAACAGGATCAACCCGCCAACCAGCGGGTGCGCCAGGCGCCTGCGGTCGTCCGTACCCAGGCGCGTGCCGGCGATGTCGATCAGAAGGGGGGCTTGTTGCATCGGGTATCCGCTTGCTGACGCTCCACCACGCAAACACTGGCGGCGTAGTCGCTTTCGTCGGTGATGCTGATGTGAACACTCAGTTCCCGTGCCTCGAACCAGGACCGGAGCGCACCATGCAGCACGACGAAGGGTTCGCCGCCGTGATGGTTGGCGATCTCGCACAGTCGCCAGTGCATGGGCCTTCGCATGCCCAGGCCAATGGCCTTGCTGAACGCTTCCTTGGCCGAGAAGCGGGTGGCCAGATAGCGCACCCCCCGCTCGGGCCAGCGGTCACAGCGTCGGCGCCACACAAGCAGTTCGGACTCGCTGAGAATCTTTTTCGCGAAACGCTCACCATGGCGTTCGAAACTGGCGCGAATGCGCCGCACGTCGCAGATGTCGGTACCGATGCCATGGATCATGGTTATATGAAAGAAATGGCTATTAGGCTTGACTGGCAAGCCACATCAGCTATCAAATCAGGAGTTTTGAACTGCTGCGATGCAGTCAAGGTAGGCCTGGGTGGCGGTGGCGTATCCGCGTTCGAGTGCGTCGGCAATGAAGGCATGCCCGATCGACACTTCGAGCAACCCGGGCACGCTGGCAACGAAATCGCCCAGATTGGCCAGGTTGAGATCGTGGCCGGCATTGACGCCCAGCCCGGCATCGAGCGCGGCCTGCGCTGCGGCCGCATAGCGCTGCAACTGATGTTCTCGATCCGGCGTGCTCCAGGCCGCGGCGTAGGGCTCGGTATACAGTTCGACCCGATCCGCCCCCACCGACCGCGCCGCGTCCATCTGCTCGGGCAGCGGATCGATGAACAGGCTCACGCGCACGCCGAGCGTGCGACATTCGTCGATCAGGGGTGCCAGGCGTTCCGCATCCTGTGGCAGGCTCCATCCATGGTCGCTGGTGAACTGCTGTTCGCTGTCGGGCACGAAGGTGGCCTGATGTGGACGCACGCGGCGGATGAAATCCATCAGGTTCTGCATCGGGTTGCCCTCGATGTTGAACTCGGCCCGCGGCCACTGCTTCATCAACTCGGCCAGGTCGAACACGTCCTGCGGGCGGACATGCCGCTGATCGGGCCGCGGGTGCACGGTGATGCCGTGCGCGCCCGCCTGCAGGCACAGCAAGGCCGCACGGGTGACGCTGGGAATCTCCAGGTGGCGCGTGTTGCGCACCAATGCCACCTTGTTGACGTTGATCGACAGCTTCGTCGTCATCTGGCCGACGCCTGGAAGTTCAGCCGCCGCAAATCCAGCAAAAATTTCGGCGTGCGCAGGGCGTCCATTCCGCAATGGTAGTGCAGCAGTTCCCGCACCTGCCGGCGCAAATGCCCGCGTTGTTCGGCCCGCAGGCGCGTGAGCACTTCCAGGGTGGCACTGTATGGCGCGTCCGTCCCGAGCGCATCGGAGATCGCCTGCCAGCTGGAACCCGGCAGCCACATGCGATCGTCTACGTGCGCGACACGCAGCCCGCCCTGTGTTTCCAGGCGATACGGTTCGGCTGGTACCAACGGAGCGAGGGTGAGTGTCTGCACGTCGAGCGCCGGCAGGTGCCCCGCCTCACGCAACAGCAGCAACTCAAAGGCACGCAGTGCGGCAGCGGACCAACTCTCATCCTCGTTTGCGGCCAGCACATGAACCAACGCGGCGTAAGCGTCGAACAGGCGCGGATACGCGTCCTCGCGCGCCAGCATCCGAAGCAGCAATTCGTTGGCGTAAAAGCCGGACAACAGCGAGTCGCCCGTGGGCATCACCAGGCCGCCGCCCCACTCCGCTGCCTTCAACGTCCGGATCTCGCCCTCGCCACCCCAACTGAGCAACAGCGGCTGCAGCGGCAGAAGCACGGGCCGAAAATTGGACGAAGGCCGCTTGGCACCCTTGGCCACCAAGGCCATGCGTCCGTATGAACGCGTGAAAGCCTCCACGATCAGGCTGGACTCGCTCCAGTCGTAGTGGTGCAGGACGTAGCCTGGTTCGTGAACGACGCGCTTCAGAGCAACACCCAGGTTGTTCAGTGACCTACCCCATGTGGTGCGCGCCTGCAGGGCGACTGGGCAGCCAGCCGCATCGACAGACCCCGGAGCCGGCCGTCGCAGCGCATGCGACGGCGCGGGCGTGACACGGCCGCCCGCGTTGCCCCCTGGCGGGACGCCGCGTCAGCGGCCCAGCGGTGGAGCTATTCATAGCCGAAGCTGCGCAGACGTGCTTCGTCATCAGCCCACCCCGATCGCACCTTGACCCACAGTTCCAAGAATACCTTGGCGCTCATGAGCTTCTCGAGTTCCTGCCGCGCCTCGGTTCCTATGCGCTTGAGACGCTCTCCCTGCTGGCCGATCACCATGGCCTTGTGGCCATCGCGCTCGACCACGATGGTCGCGGCGATGCGCACCAACCGTCCATGGCCGCGACTTTTTTCTTCGGTGAACTGATCGATCACCACAGTCGACGCATAAGGCAACTCATCGCCCGTCAGGCGAAACAGTTTCTCGCGCACCACCTCGCTGGCCAGAAACCGTTCGCTTCGATCGGTGAGTTCGTCGGCGTCGTACCACCATGCCTGTTCGGGCAGCAACGGCTCGCAGATCCTCAGCAGGCGGCGAACGTCGCGCGGATTCTTGGCCGACATCGGCACGAACTCGGCGAACGGGTAGCGCTCCTGCATGCTCTTGAGCCATGGCGCCAACTCGGCTCGTCGGTGAACCGTGTCGAGCTTGTTGGCCACCAGCAGCACGGGCGCATCCCCCTTGAGCAACGACAGCGCCTTCGCATCACCCAGCGTGAAGTTTCCCGCCTCGACCACGAACAGCACCAGATCAACCCCGTCGATGGCGCCGAGAACCGTCTTGTTCAGCGACTTGTTGAGCGCCGAGGCATGCCGGGTCTGGAAACCGGGCGTGTCCACGAAGACGTATTGCGTGCCGCCGCCGGTCTCTCCCGCCAGGGTCCGGATGCCGGTGATGCGATGGCGCGTGGTCTGGGCCTTGCGGCTCGTGATGCTGATTTTCTGGCCGACCAGGGCGTTCAGCAGCGTGGACTTGCCCACGTTCGGACGCCCCACGATCGCGATCAGGCCGCAGCGTTGCACGGGGGCATCAGCGGCCCTCGTGGACTGGGACGGTGCATCCGTCACGGGCGCGCCTCCCGCAGCATCTGGAGCATCGCTGCCGCCGCGTCCTGCTCGGCTGCACGGCGCGATCCCCCTTCTCCCGTGGCCTGCAGCCCCAACCGGGTCACCTGACAGCTCACCTGGAATTTCTGGCGATGTGCCTGCCCCGTGACTTGCACGATTTCGTAGAGCGGCAGTTCCATCTTCCGGCCTTGCAGCCATTCCTGCAGGCTTGTCTTCGAGTCCTTGGCCGCCGCGGACATGGCCGGGCTGATCTCCACCGCATCGAACAGCCGCCCCACGAGTGCGGCCACCACGTCAAAGCCTGCATCCAGGTACACGGCGCCAATCACCGCTTCCAGAGCGTCGGCAAGAATCGATGGCCGCCGCTGCCCGCCCGAGCGCAGCTCGCCCTCACCCAGACGCAGGAGCGCCGGCAGTCCGAGATCCAACGCGAGGCGATGCAGGCTCTCCTGCCGCACGAGCTGGGCACGCATTCGGGACAGATCGCCCTCTGGCAACTGATCCAGCGCCCGATACAGCATGTGCGCCACCGCCAGCCCAAGCACCGAGTCGCCCAGGAATTCCAGCCGCTCGTTGTGGTCAGCCGAAAAACTGCGGTGCGTCAGAGCACGCGCCAGCAACGATGCGTCCGTGAACCGGTGCTGCAAGCGCTGTTGCAGCTCCTGCAGTCCACTGGCCGATGTCGCGGTAGCGCCGGCGCGAACCGCGTGAGAATCCGGGACGTTCAGTTGTAGCCGCTCGCAGAAGTGCCGGCGTACTTGATCAGGAGATACGCCGGACCGAACAGGGGGATCTCCTTGTTGTAGGCGAACTTGACCACGACCTTGTCGTTGATCTTCGTCACTTCCAGATCCTTGCCCGTGATTGACGTGATGTAGTCGACCGAAGCGGTTCGGTCGAACGATGCACGCGCTGCGGCCACCGTGTCACCATCGGCCGCCGCTTTCTTGACCGCCTTCTGGATCGACATGAATTCGGTGGCGGTCGGGACCACCTTGGCGCCGACAATGGTTGCGAGAGCCAGCAGGATGCCGAGGAGCAGCAGACCGATGAACGAGATGCCCTGCTGCTGGCGCTTCGGTGTGGAGTGCCTCATGGGTTCGTCCTTCCTCCATCAATTGAACGGGCCGATGCGCCCAAGGTTGCCAAAATTCATCCAGACGAAAAAGGCCTTGCCGACGATGTTGGCGTCTGGCACGAAACCCCAATATCTTGAATCCAGCGAATTGTCGCGATTGTCACCCATCATGAAATAGTGCCCGGGCGGCACCTTGCAGGTCACGCCTTCGACGCTGTAGCGGCACTGGTCGCGGAAGGGAAAACTGTCCGGATTGCCGATCAGGGCAGCACGCCTCGGGTCAATGATGATGTGATGCTCGACGTCTCCAAGCCGCTCGTCGAACTGCTTGAAGTACTCCATCGCCTGCTCGTCGAAGAAATCCGAAACCGCCCGTTCTTCGACGGGTTGGCCGTTGATCGTCAACCGCTTGTCCAGATACGCGACTTCATCGCCTGGGACGCCGATCACCCGCTTGATGTAGTCGAGGCTGGGTTTGGGCGGGTAGCGAAACACCACCACATCGCCGCGCTGGATCGCCTGACCATCGGTCAGTCGAGTATTCGTCACCGGCAACCGCAGGCCGTAGGTGAACTTGTTGACGACGATCAGATCGCCGACCAGCAAGGTTGGAATCATGGAACCGGATGGAATCTTGAACGGTTCGAACACGAACGAGCGCAACAAAAACACCACCAGGATCACCGGAAACAGGCCGGCCGTCCAGTCCAGCCACCAGGGTTGCGCCAACAGCCGACGATGCGCGTCGTCGAGGTCGGTCTCGTCCACCTTCGTGATGCCCTGGGCCGCCAGTTCGCTGCGGCGACGCTCGTGCTGCACGCCGAACGCCTCGGCCGCCCGACGACGGCGCGGCAGGTACACAAAGTGCTCGGCCAGCCAGTAGGCGCCACTGACCATGGTAGCCAGCATCAGCAGCAGGGCGAAGTTGCCCTCGAACATCCCCAGATACCAGGCACCGCCATACCCCACGAAGGCCGCCAGCACCAGGGCTGTCAATACGGGCATCATTCCTCCACCTGCAGGATGGCCAGAAACGCCTCCTGCGGCACCTCGACCGAACCGATCTGCTTCATTCTTTTCTTGCCCGCCTTCTGTTTCTCGAGCAACTTGCGCTTGCGGGTGATGTCTCCCCCGTAGCATTTTGCCAGCACGTTCTTGCGCAAGGCCTTGATGTTCTCGCGCGCGATGATGTTGGCGCCGATGGCCGCCTGGATCGCCACGTCGAACTGCTGGCGGCTGATGATTTCGCGCATCTTGGCCGCCACCGCCCGACCGCGATACGGCGCCTGGCTGCGATGCACGATGATGGAAAGCGCATCGACCCGCTCGCCATTGAGCAGGATGTCGACCTTGACCACGTCCGACGCCCGGTATTCCTTGAACTCGTAGTCCATCGAGGCGTAGCCCCGACTCACCGATTTGAGCTTGTCGAAGAAGTCCAGCACGATTTCGCCCAATGGCAACTCGTAAGTCAGCATCACCTGCCGGCCGTGGTATTGCATGTTGAGCTGCACGCCGCGCTTCTGGTTGCACAGCGTCATCACCGAGCCGACGTAGTCCTGCGGCATGAACAGGTGCACGGTGACGATGGGCTCGCGGATTTCCTGGATCCGGCCCTGATCCGGCATCTTCGACGGGTTTTCGACCAGGATCACCTCGCCATCGGCCTTCTCGACCTGATATACCACGCTGGGGGCGGTGGTGATCAGGTCCTGATCGAACTCGCGCTCCAGGCGCTCCTGCACGATCTCCATGTGCAACAGACCCAGGAACCCGCATCGAAAACCAAAGCCCAGGGCCTGTGACACCTCGGGCTCGAAGCGAAGCGACGCGTCGTTGAGCTGCAACTTCTCCAAGCTGTCGCGCAGTTGGTCGTACTGGTTTGCCTCAGTCGGATAGAGCCCGGCAAACACTTGCGGCTGCACCACCTTGAAGCCCGGCAGCGGGTGCTCAGCCGGCCCCAGATTGTTGGGCAACTTCTTGTCCAGCGTGATGGTGTCGCCCACCTTGGCAGCCTTGAGCTCCTTGATGCCGGCGATGATGTAGCCAACCTCACCGGCCTTGAGCCGTTCACGTGGCAGGTTGGCGGGCGTGAATACGCCGAGTTGATTGGCCTCGTAGACCGCACCGCTGGCCATCATCCGAAAGCGTTCGCCCTTCTCCAGTTCACCATCCACCACCCGGACCAACATCACCACGCCCACGTAGGCATCGAACCAGCTGTCGATGATCATGGCGCGCAGCGGTGCATCGATCTTGCCGCGCGGCGCCGGCACCTTGGCAACGATTTGCTCGAGCACCTCGTCGATGCCCATGCCCGTCTTGGCCGAGATGGCGATCGCATCGCTCGCGTCAATCCCGATCACGTCCTCGATCTCGGCCTTGGCGCTCTCGGGATCGGCCTGCGGCAAGTCCATCTTGTTGAGCACCGGCAGCACCTCGACCCCCAGGTCCAGCGCGGTGTAGCAATTGGCCACCGTCTGCGCTTCAACGCCTTGCGAAGCATCGACCACCAGCAGTGCGCCTTCGCACGCCGACAGCGAGCGCGACACTTCATAAGAGAAGTCGACGTGGCCAGGCGTGTCGATCAGGTTGAGGTTGTAGACCTCGCCGTTCCGCGCGGTGTAATGCAATGCAGCGGTCTGCGCCTTGATGGTTATCCCCCGCTCCTTCTCGATGTCCATGGAGTCGAGCACCTGCGCCTGCATCTCGCGCTCGGCCAGCCCGCCGCAGCGCTGAATCAGGCGATCGGCCAATGTCGATTTCCCGTGGTCGATGTGCGCAATGATGGAAAAATTTCTGATGTGATCCATTAAGGAACGATGACAAGTGATTGGTTCTTCTGCGGCGCACCGGCAAAAAAAAGGCGCGCCCGATGGGTGACGCGCCTTCAACCAACAATCTTTGGCAACTGCGATGGTTGGGGTTCCATTGTAGGCAAAAAGCCCGGCACACAAGACCCCGAATTTCCCCGGAGAAGCGTCGTTGCAACGTCACAACGAATATTTATCAACACTTTATCAACAATTTTTCTCGATCGATTCTGCACACCCTGTGAACTGCCTGTGGAATAGCACGGATGACGGCGCAGATCTTGTATGGTGAACTGGAAGCGCGCTCGATATGGCTATGAGCGAATGGAAAGTCCGATGATTCTATCCAATCAAATATGTGAGTCGACGCTGAAATACCACACGACGCAACAATGCTTGCGGATATCCGTCGATGCATCGACGCAACTTTTCGAACCTTCGATTAATCCTGACTTCGTTCGATGGGTATTGCTGGTCCCGCATCGATCAGCGTGCCGGCCGAATCAGGACGAATTGCACCAAGTCGCCCCGCTGCACCAGCATGTTGATCGGCTTGCCACGATCGGCTTTTGCCACTGCCGCCTCGAATTCGCGTACGTTTCCGACTTCGGTGTTGTCGACGGAAAGAATGACGTCACCCTCGCGCAGCCCGGCACGAGCAGCGGCGTCACTGGCGACTTCGACGCGGACGCCGCGCCGACCCTTGAACTCCTTGCGCTGGGTTTCATTGAGCTCCGCCACCGTGAGTCCCAGCGCATGGGCTTTGCTCTGCGCCGGGGACGGTTCGCTGCCCGACGCGGCAGGCTTGCGCGCGGTTGCGCCCTGCTCGGCCTCGAGTTCGGCGATGGTGACGTGAAGATCGCGCTGCTGGCCACGCCGGAACACCGTCACCGTGCTGCGCGTGCCCGGCTTGGTGTTTCCGACCATCCGCGGCAGATCGGATGCCTTGTCGATCGACTTGCCGTCGAAACGCACGATGATGTCGCCCGCTTCCACCCCGGCCTTGTCGGCCGGCGAGCCACTTTCCACATTGCGCACCAGCGCACCCTGAGGTTTGCCCAGGCCAATGGACTCGGCCACTTCGCGAGTCACCTGATCGATGCGCACGCCGATGCGTCCGCGAGTGACGTGACCGGCGGCACGCAACTGATCGCTGACGCGCATGGCTTCATCGATTGGGATGGCAAACGAGATCCCCATGAAGCCACCCGAGCGCGAATAGATCTGGCTGTTGATCCCCACCACCTCGCCGCGCATGTTGATCAATGGTCCGCCCGAGTTGCCGGGGTTGACGGCCACATCGGTCTGGATGAACGGCAGATAGTCACCCGTGTCACGCTGCTTGGCGCTGACGATGCCGGCGGTGACGGTGTTTTCCAGTCCGAAGGGCGAACCAATGGCCATCACCCATTCACCAACCCTCAGACGACTGACATCGCCCACCCGGACAAACGGCAACCCGGTGGCTTCGATCTTCACCAGCGCCACGTCGGTTCGCTTGTCGGCACCGATCAGCCGGGCCTTGAACTCGCGTTTGTCGGTGAGCGTCACGATCAGTTCGTCCGCTCCATCGACCACATGGGCGTTGGTCAATACATACCCGTCCGGCGACAGGATGAAGCCCGAACCGACCCCGCGCGGAACTTCCTGCTCCGGCGCGGGCTGAGACGGTCGATTCGGGCGTGGCCCTTGACGCGGCACGTTGGGCATCGGCACGCCGAAGAAACGCCGGAGGAATTCCTGCATGTCCTCGTCGATCTTCGGGCTCCCATCTGCGCCCACGCGCACCCGCTCCATGGTGCGTATGTTGACCACCGCGGGCCCCACCTGCTCGACCAGATCGGTGAAATCTGGCAACCCCCGCACGGCGACAGGCGGTTGCACAGCGCCCTGCGCCAGCACATCGGCGGGCCCAATGGACCATGCGGCCATCGCCAGCAGGGGCAGCGCCAGCAGGGTCGAGCGCGCGCGATTCAAATCTCGCAAGATCATGTCAAGAGGTTTCCTTCGGGGTTCGATCGGCTGGGCGGCGCCATGGATGTCCCGCCCGCCTGCTTGCGCACGTCGTTTCATTTGGTGCGTTCCAGGTTGTCGGCCATCAGCTTCAGTGTCTGCTGCGGCACCTCACCGACCAGCGTGATCCACCAGGAACCTTCGGCGGACGGCCAGCGGCGGCTCATGGCATGCGTGGCGCCAGAGACAGAAACGCCTTCCCGTCCATGGCGCCTGGCATCAAACGGTTCAATGAACAACGACACCGTGGCCAAACCGTCTGAGAACACCCACTGAACACCGGAAGTGGCCGCAGTGACGGCACGCCGATAACAGGCTCTGGGCTCGAAGCCGGCGACCACGGGTCTGAGCACCCAGCCCTGATCGGCGGCATCGATTTTGACGCGGTCGATGCGCCGGCTGCGGTAGCCACCCGTGTCTGGCAGTTGCAAATACGGTCTCACGCCTTGGGCGGGCGGATCCAGCTGAACCTCGGAAAACGCCGCCTGCTCCAGCACCCGTCCGCCTTCGTCCAGCGTCTGCGTCTTGAGCACCAGACCCGTGCGCCTTTCACTCCAGACGCGATACCCGAAGCGCAGTTTGTCGTTGGGACTGAACTCCACCACATCGGCCTCCAGGCCGGCAACGCGCTCCTGGCCGTACTCCTGCACCCGATAGTGGTCGGCGGCTTCGGTCGAGCCGGTCGGACCGAGCAGGTTGGGAAACACGCCCCCGGGTTCGCGTTGCTCCACTTGCATGACGCGCAGATCGGGCACAAACGTGAATACCTGATCGTCACGGCGAAAAATCGAACGCGGCACCCCCGTGAGCACATCCACCCGCTCGATTTGGACCTTGCCTTCGCACAGATGCCAGATGCGCGCGCTGGCCAACGCGCCCGACGATGACGACGTGACGTAGGTTCCGGCGAACGATGGTGTCGTCGATGCCTGTTGCAGCCGAACCAACCACTCTGCCACGCTCCGCGTGGGCGAACCGATCGGCGCAGCAGCCCCGACAACGGGTGCCGTTGCAACCTGCGCCACGGCCACGCCTAGCACACCGCTCGCGCACCACAGCATCGCACCCTGTCGGAGTCGACGCATCCACGCTCCGTATCGTCGACAAGGCCAATCGACGGATGATCCGGCCACCGGGAGCGCCATCGCCTCCGCCATCAACGCGAGACCCCTTCGAACGTGGCGTTGCGCAGAAAGTCGGTGGTATCCCCGAACGCCGATCTCGAAGCCGCCTGGCGGTGCGCCTGCAGCATCTGGTCGAGTTCAGGATCGCGCAACATGGTGATCGGCGTCTGATCCGGCGGCCCGATCCCGATGGCGCGTGCCCCCGGCGCCGCCTGCGCGACGACAGCGGGGTTGGCCGAGCCCTGGGACACCTGCAGGGCTGCCGGCGGCGCCGACGCCAAACCACCCAACAATCCCCAGCCAACCGCACCCACGGCCGCAAACGATGCGGCAATGGCGGCCATCCTCCAGCGGTACGCGCCGTCGTTGGCGGCCGAGCGCGCCGGGGAAGTGACACGCGAAACCGGCGGTTCGACATCGTCAGCCTGCGCTGGCAGGCGTTCGCACAAGCGTCGCGCCGAGAGCGCATCCCCCTGGCCGTTGACCAGGTCGGGGGAGCGCAACGCGTCGCCGATCAGGTGATAGAGATGCCAGCATTCGCGCGCCTGCGGCTGGGTCATCGCCTGTAGCGCGGCCTCGAGTTGGCCGGCATCGAGTTCGCCATCCATCAGGCATGAAATCTGCTCTCGATCGCTTTGCACGTCGGTCTGCATGTTCATGGTCACCACCGTTTGTCTCACGCGGGTTTTCGGCTCACCAACGCTTGCCCGACTGGTGGCTCAGCAGCGGCCTGACCCGCGCCGAGATGGCTTCACGGGCGCGGAAGATGCGGCTTCGAACCGTTCCAATCGGGCAATTCATGGTCTCTGCAATCTCTTCGTAACTCAAGCCCTCGATCTCGCGCAGCGTGATCGCCTGGCGCAAATCATCGGGCAGCGCTTCCATCGCGTCGTTGACGGCCGCCGCGATCTCGCGTGCGGCCAACTCGGTCTCGGGTGTCGATTCCGAAATTAGTTCATTTTCAGCGCGGGAAGTTTCATCGTCCTCGCCAGCAGACTGAAGCGCCGCCTCCGTCACGGTCGGATCCCGCTTGAGTTGCAGCAGCGTCTTCTTGGCGGTATTGACGGCAATTCGGTACAGCCAGGTGTAAAACTGCGCCTCGCCGCGAAATTGCGGCAACGCGCGCCAGGCACGGATGAAGGTTTCCTGGGCGATGTCGGGCACCAGATCGACATCGCGCACGAAGCGACCGATCAGACGCTCGATCCGGCGTTGATACTTGATTACGAGCAACTCGAAGGCCCGGTGATCGCCAGTGGCCGCCCGCTGCACGAGCAGCACTTCGCTGTCGGGAGTGGGCGGAGTCGGGGGTGGTGCGGACACGACGGGGTTCAGGGTGGACCAGGGCGTTCAGGCCGGATCGGCGCCGCTCGCGCTGCCCGCCACCTCGTCCGACAGGCCGCGCGAATATAACGCACAGCGCAGCAGATGCCAGCTTGCCCAGTTATCGCCCGCCTGCGTCCACAGCCAGACACCGCGCCGCCCCGTGGGTGCGGCCCAGTGCAACAGCAGCGCCGATTGAAGATCCAGGCGAACCTGCGGTTGCTGCTCGCTTTCAGCCAGCAACCGCCCTGCCTGGCTCAGGCTCCAGCGGGCGCCATCCCAGGACAAATCGCGCTCCACCTGTTGGCGCCAGAAATGCAGCAGCACCAAACCGGAGACGGTGACCAATGCCACAAATCCAATCGTTGCTCCGGCGCGTGTGGCAAGCCCCGATTCGAGAAAAATCATCCACAACACGAGTCCTGCCCCAGGCAGCCAGAGGGTCAACAACACGGCGAACAACACGCGCGTGCGCCCGACACGATGACGGACGGCGGGAGCGGTGGTCAGACTGGGCATGCAAAAGCTCGGCACGCGGGCGCGCACCAGCGCGCGACGGTCGGCTCAGATGCGCTGGAACACCAGCGAGCCGTTGGTGCCGCCGAAGCCGAAGTTGTTCTTCAAGGCGACGTCGATCTTCATGTCGCGCGCGGTGTTGGCGCAGTAATCCAGGTCGCACTCGGGATCTTGGTTGAAGATGTTGATGGTGGGTGGGCTCTTCTGGTGGTGCAGGGCCAACACCGTGAACACGCTTTCGATGCCGCCGGCTCCTCCCAGCAGGTGGCCGGTCATCGACTTGGTCGAATTGACCACCGTCCGTCGCGCGCCTTCTCCCAACGCGGCCTTGATGGCGTTGGTTTCGTTGATGTCGCCCAGTGGCGTCGAGGTGCCGTGGGCATTCAAGTAATCGATCTGGTCGGTGTTCACCCTGGCGTTGCGCAACGCTGCCACCATCGCGCGCCGTGGCCCGTCCATGTTGGGTGCGGTGATGTGGCCGGCGTCGCCACTCATGCCGAAACCGGACAATTCCGCATAGATCCGCGCCCCCCGCTTTCTTGCGTGCTCGTATTCCTCGAGCACCAGCACGCCGGCGCCCTCACCCAGCACGAAACCGTCACGGTCCCGGTCCCAGGGGCGGGAGGCGGTGGTCGGGTCATCGTTGCGGGTGGACAGCGCGCGCATGGCGGCAAAACCACCCACGCCCAGAGGCGAGACGGTCGATTCGGCACCACCGGCCACCACCACGTCGGCGTCGCCATGCTCGATCAGGCGCGCGCCGCCGCCGATGCAATGCAGGCCCGTGGTGCAGGCCGTGGCATACGACAAATTGGGCCCTTTGAAGCCGAATTTCATCGACACGTGGCCAGCCACCAGGTTCACGATCGATGCCGGCACGAAAAATGGCGAAATGCGCCGCGCACCGCGCGCGACGTATTCGGCGTGCGTCTCCTCGATCAGCGGCAGGCCGCCGATGCCCGAGCCGACGACGCAGCCGATTCGTTCAGCCAGCGCCTCATCCAGCGCCTCGCCCGTGGGCAGGCCGGCGTCGTGCACCGCCTCGGCGGCGGCGACGATGCCGTAGTGGATGAAGGTGTCCATGGTGCGCGCTTCTTTCGTCGAGATGAACGGCGAAATGTCCAGACCCTTGACCTCGCCGGCAACGCGGCTGGCCATGGCGCTGGCATCGAAGCGCGTGATTCGATCGATGCCCGAACGGCCGGCCAGCAGGCTGGCCCAGCTTTCGGCCACCGTGTTGCCCACGGGACTGACACAGCCCAGGCCGGTGACGACAACGCGGCGTCGGTTGATGCTCATGCGGTCCTGCTTGGCGAACTCGGAGCCGGCTCCTCGCACAGGCGGGCGCTCCGGGCAAGCCATGCAGGCCCACCCACGCGGCCATCCTGGTGCGTCCTCGCGCAGCGCACTGCAACCCTCGCCTGTGCGCCGCCCGTGGCCTGGCCGGAGTGGTTACGCCTTCTTGCTGTTGGCGTAATCGATCGCCGCCTGCACCGTGGTGATCTTCTCGGCATCCTCGTCCGGAATCTCGATGCCGAACTCGTCCTCCAGCGCCATCACCAGCTCGACCGTGTCAAGCGAGTCGGCGCCAAGGTCGGCCACGAAGGCTTTCTCGTTGGTGACCTGGGACTCTTCGACGCCGAGTTGCTCGGCGATGATTTTCTTGACACGTGCTTCGATATCGCTCATGGGTTCCCTCTGAGGGTTGTAAAAAATGTGGATTTTACCTGCGTGCGCTGGGGCGGCCTGTCACCCGTCATACCGTGACCCGCCCGGGAGCACTCAGGCCATGAACATGCCGCCATTGACGTGCAGTTCCTGCCCCGTGACGTAACCCGCCTCGGGGCTGGCCAGATAGGCCACCGCACAGGCGACGTCGGCCGGCTGGCCCAGGCGGCCGATCGGTATCTGCGCCGTCAGCGCCTGCTGCTGCTCCTCGGAGAGCGCCGCCGTCATGTCGGTCGCGATGAAGCCTGGCGCCACGCAGTTGACGGTGATGCCGCGACTGCCCAGCTCGCGCGCCAGCGCCCGCGTCATGCCCGCGACACCGGCCTTGGCCGCGGCGTAATTGGCCTGGCCCGGGTTGCCGGAGGCTCCCACGACGCTGGTGATGCTCACGATCCGACCGTAGCGCTGCTTCATCATTGGACGCATCACGGCGCGCGTCATGCGAAACACCGCCTTCAGGTTGGTGTCCAGCACGGCGTCCCAGTCATCGTCCTTCAATCGCATGGCCAGCATGTCGCGGGTGATGCCGGCGTTGTTGACCAGCACGTGCAGCGCACCGTGTTCCTTCACGATGGCGTCGATCAGTGCCTCGGCCGCTGCCAGGTCGTTGACATCCAGGCGCGCTCCCCGGCAACCGGGGTGCCCCGCCAGCGCGGCGCCGATGCGGGCGGCACCCTCGTCGGTGGTGGCGGTGCCGATCACCTTCAGGCCTCGTCGCGCCAGCTCGGCCGCAATCGCGGCACCGATGCCGCGCGATGCGCCGGTCACCAATGCCACCTGATTTGCCAGGACCGGTTCGGACATGGGGTGTTTCTCCTCGTTCGGCCAGTTTGCGCGCTGCGCTCAGGCCAGCAGCGCCTGAACCTCGGCCAGCGTGGCGGGATCGTACAGCGGCGCGCCAACCAACTCGGGGTCGATGCGCTTGGTCATCCCCGCCAGCACCTTGCCGGGACCGCATTCGATCAGCGCATGCGCACCCAGGGACTTGATCCGGCGCACGCACTCGACCCAGCGCACGGGGCCGAACGCCTGTCGATAGAGCGCGTCGCGAATGCGGTCGGCGTCGTGCTCGATGGCGACGTCGATGTTGTTGATCACGGGAATTCGCGGTGGCGCGATGTCCATCGCGTTCAGTGCCGCCTTCAGGCGCTCGGCCGCCGGCTTCATCAGGCTGGAGTGAAACGGCGCCGACACCGGCAAGGGCAGCGCGCGCTTGGCGCCCAGGCCCTTGAGCACTTCGCAGGCCTTCTCGACCGCCGCCTTGCTGCCGGCAATCACGGTCTGTGCCGGATCGTTGAAGTTGACGGCCTCGACCACTTCGGTGCCATTTTGACCCATGGCGCTGGTCACGTCGGCGCAACCAGCAATTACTCTGGAAGCGTCGAGTCCGAGGATCGCAGCCATCGCCCCCGTGCCCACGGGCACCGCTTCCTGCATGGCCGTCGCACGCAGGCGCACCAGCGGCACGGTTTGCGCCAGCGTCAGCACCCCGGCTGCCACCAATGCGGAATATTCGCCCAATGAATGGCCTGCCACCGCAGCGGGCGGCGCGCCTCCGGCAGCCTGCCAGGCCCGCCAGCACGCCACGCCGGCCACCAGCATCACCGGCTGGGTGTTGGTGGTCAGAGCCAGCGCTTCCTTGGGTCCCTGCGCGATCAGCGCGCCCAGGTCTTCGCCCAGCGCGTCGGAGGCCTCCTGCACCGTCCGGCGCACCGCCGCGTGCTCACCCCAGGCGTCCAGCATGCCCACCGACTGCGACCCCTGGCCGGGAAAGACAAAAGCAAAGGATTTCATGGTCGCGGCCAGTTAATCAGATCAAAACAGGCTCTATAGCTTGCCCAGAAAGCCAGAGCAGCTACATTTTCAGGAGTACAGCACCCCAGGTGAATCCGCCACCCACGCCTTCGAGCAACACCACCTGGCCGGGCTTGACCTGACCGGCACGCACGCCGTGATCGAGCGCCAGCGGAATCGAGGCGGCTGAGGTATTGCCGTGTTCGTGCACGGTCACCACCACTTTTTCCGGCGGCAGGTGCAACTTTTTTGCCGTGCCCATCATGATGCGGATGTTGGCCTGGTGCGGGATCAGCCAATCGACGTCGGCAGCCTGCAGGCCGGCCTTGTCCAGCACCGCGCGTGCGGCCTTGTCGAGCACGCCGACCGCAAGCTTGAACACCGCCTGCCCGTCCATCTTGAGCAGCGGATCGCCCAGCACCTGCCCCCCCGACACATGCCCCGGCACGCACAGGATGTCGACGAACTTGCCGTCGGCGTGCAGATCGGTGGCCAGAACGCCCGGAGCGTCGGCCGCCTCCAGCACGACGGCACCGGCGCCATCGCCAAACAGAACGCAGGTCCCGCGGTCACTGAAATCAAGCAGCCGCGAAAACACCTCGGTGCCGACCACCAGTGCGCGGGTGGCCGTGCCGTTGGCAATCAGCGCGTCGGCCACCGTCAGCGCATACACGAATCCGCTGCACACCGCCTGCACGTCGAACACCGGACAGCCGGCGATGCCGAGCTTGTGCTGCACGATCGCCGCGGTCGAGGGAAACACCATGTCCGGGGTGGACGTGGCCACCACGATCAGGTCGATGTCGCCCGGCTGCACGCCGGCCGCTTCCAGCGCCGCCCGGGCCGCGGGCACCGCCAGATCGCTCGCCCCCACGTCGGGTTCGGCGAAGTGGCGCGCCCGGATGCCCGTGCGCTCGACGATCCACTCGTCGGAAGTCTCGACGCCCCGCTTGGCCAGTTCGGCCACCAGGTCGTCGTTGGTCACGCGGCGCGGGGGCAGATGGCTGCCGGTGCCCGTAATGCGGGAGTAGCGTCGCGTCATCGGTCTCTAGTTCGGTTTTGGCGAAGGGGTCTCGGCGGCGGCTTCCCCTGGCGGTATCAACAACGGCAATGCGTGGGCGATCCGGCCCTGCACGCGCTCCAGCAATTGGTTGCTCGCCGCATCATACGCGCGGGTCAGGGCCTGCTCGAACGCCAGAGCATCCGCAGACCCATGGCTCTTGAACACCAACCCGCGCAACCCGAGCAGTGCGGCGCCGTTGTAGCGCCGATGGTCAGTTCGCCTTTGCAGCGCTTTCAATACAGGATAGGAGACGATCGCAGCAAGTTTGGTAAAAATGTTGCGAGAAAACTCTTCTTTCAGAAATCCGCCAATCATCGACGCCAACCCCTCGATGGTCTTGAGCGCAACGTTGCCGACGAAGCCATCGCACACCACGATGTCGGCCGTTCCCTTGAAGATGTCGTTGCCTTCGACATTGCCGACAAAGTTCAGATCGCCCGTGGCGGCCGCGGCACGCAGCAATTCGCCCGCGCGCTTGATCTCCTCGCTGCCCTTGATGGCCTCCTCCCCCACATTGAGCAATCCGACGGTCGGTTGCGGGTCGTTGTTCAGCACCGACACCAGCGCCGAACCGAGCACCGCGAACTGAAGCAGGTGTTCGGCCGTGCAATCCACGTTGGCGCCCAGGTCCAGCACCGTGGTGGCACGACCGCGAACGTTGGGAATCTGGGTGGCGATCGCCGGGCGATCGATACCCTCCAGCGTCTTCAGCAGATAGCGCGCAATCGCCATGAGCGCCCCGGTGTTGCCCGCAGACACCGCCGCCTGCGCCGCCCCGTCCTTCACCTGCCGGATCGCCACGCGCATGGACGAATCCTTCTTGCGGCGCAGCGCGGTCTCGATGGCGTCCTCCATCTCGACCACTTCGCTCGCCGGCACGACCCGCGCACGCTCGTGGGCAAACGATTGCAGCGCGTCGGATCGACCGACCAGCAGGACCTGCGCGTCCGGGTGGCGATCCAGAAACTGGCGGCAGGCGGGCAACGTGACCCCGGGCCCGTGGTCTCCGCCCATGCAATCGACTGCCAGAACGATCATTCCGACTCCTGCAGACACCGGTCCGGCATCCGCTTCACGATACAAAAAACCACGCCGAAAACGACGCGGGCCCGGAGCTACGCTGGGGTAGCCCCGGGCCCGGCGGCAAGTATATGACCGCGTTCGTGCGTCCTGACGGGCGTGCGACGCGCGATCAGTCTTCGCTCTTGGGCTTAATCACCTGGCGACCGCGGTAGAAACCGTTCGGGCTGACGTGGTGACGCAGATGGGTCTCACCCGTGGTCGGCTCCACCGCGATGCCTGGCGCAGTCAACGCGTTGTGCGAACGGTGCATGCCGCGCTTGGAGGGCGACTTCTTGTTTTGCTGAACAGCCATGATGGCTCCTTCCGGATCAGTGGAGACCAGTCGGAGGCAAAACCGCCGGCCGGCGCGTGGAAACTGGAATTTGTGTGAAATCTACGCGATCTGCCGCCACTTACATGGCCGACTCGATTCGCGAAAAAACCACTGATTATAAAGCCAAATTCGCACTGCACCAGATTCGATGTCAGTTCGGACGGCGCGGGGTCTTCAGGCGCTCCAGGGCGGCGAATGGGTGCGTCCGCTCGTCCAATTCGCGATCGAAGTCGGCGTCCTGCACACGCAGGCGGACCGGTTCAGGGCAGACTTCATGGCGCGGTACCAGTGGAATCGCCAGCAACAGCTCGTCTTCGATCAGGGCCAGCAGGTCGAAATCGGTCGCCAAGGCCAGCACATCATCCTCCGAAATCTCGTCGAGCGCGGCGGCGGCCGCCTCATCGGATGCGAACACCAGATGCCGATCGATCGTCACCGGCACCCGCACTTCGCCCAGGCAGCGCTGGCACGTGAGCGGCAGTGTCGCCTGCACTTGCAAATGCAATGCCGGATGAACCCGGCCATCGGCGCCGACACGCTGCTCGCCATCGCAGGTCCAATCCAGCGACAAATCGTCAGGCGACCCGTGCAACTCCTGCGCAAGGCGCCTGCAATCGCGCACTGGCGCGCGCCCTTGCAAGCGCTCGCGTGCCTGCGCGAACGCGCCGACATCGAGGCAACGGAGCCGGAAGACGCGAGTCATCCAGGCAGTGTAAGAGAATCGCGCGCATGAACGACCCGCAAGCGCCGTCCGGTCGACCGTTGATCCTGGGATCCAGCTCGCGCTATCGGCGCGAGTTGCTGGCTCGCCTGGGGCTGCCGTTCGAAGTTCAGGCGCCCGACGTGGACGAATCGCCATCCGAGTCGGAAGCGCCCCGCGCGCTGGCCCTGCGTCTGGCACTGGCCAAGGCACGCGACGTGGCCAGGCGCAACCCGCAGGCGATCGTCATTGGCTCCGACCAGGTCGCTGATCTGGCGGGTCGGCCGCTGGGCAAACCCGGGACGCACTCCCGGGCGGCAATGCAGTTGCGCGCCATGAGCGGACAGACCGTGATCTTCCAGACCGCGCTGAGCGTGGTGTGTGCAGCCACCGGTTTCGAACAAACCGACCTGGCCCCGGTGGAGGTGCGTTTTCGTCGACTCGCGGACGCCGAGATCGAGCGCTATCTTCGTGCCGAGCAGCCTTACGACTGTGCCGGCAGCGCCCGCAGCGAGGGTCTGGGCATCGCCTTGCTGGAAGCCATCCACAGCGATGATCCCACGGCACTGGTCGGCCTGCCGTTGATCCGCACCGCACGTCTGCTGCGGGCGGCGGGGCTGGTGGTGCCATGACCACGACCTTGCCGGTGGGCCGGTTGCACCTGGTTCCAACGCCGCTGGACCACGGCTGCGACAGCCCGATGCCCCTGATCGACGTTCTGCCGATGAGCACGCTGCATGCCGCGGCATCCATCACACACTGGATCGGCGAGAACGCCAAGTCGACGCGCGCGTTCCTGGCGCGCGTGAACGCCGTCACTCCGCTGTGCGTCCCCATTCAAGCGCAAAGCATCGTCGAGCTGCCACACGCCGTGCACAAGAAGGGCGACCACGACCTGCACACGCCGCGACCCGACATGCGTCCGCTGCTGACCGC
Organism: uncultured Ottowia sp.; assembly: GCA_964527755.1. Classification (GTDB taxonomy): domain Bacteria; phylum Pseudomonadota; class Gammaproteobacteria; order Burkholderiales; family Burkholderiaceae_C; genus Ottowia. Next base: position 5,229 of record CAZGOL010000022.1, on the reverse strand, counting down.
CGCGTTGCAAGGCCACGACATCGGCCTGATCAGCGAAGCGGGCATGCCCGCTATTGCCGATCCCGGCAGTTCGGTGGTCCGCACCGCCCACGAACTGGGCATCTCGGTGGTGCCGCTGGTGGGTCCGGTCTCGATCACGCTGGCGCTGGCGGCAAGCGGATTGAACGGCCAGAACTTCGCCTTTGTCGGCTATCTGCCGCAGAACGCCTCGGCTCGTGCGCAGCGAATCCGCGAACTCGAGGCCCGCGCGCACCGCAGCGGCGAGGCGCAGGTCTTCATCGAGACACCATACCGCAACCCCGCCCTGCTGCAGGCGCTCCTGACGACCTTGCACGGAGACACTCGCCTGGTGCTGGCGAGCGGCCTGACACTGCCCGACCAGATGGTGCGCAGCGCCCCGGTGACCCAGTGGAAACACGCTTCCGACCTGCTCGATCGCTGGCGTGGCAACCGCACCCCCACCGTGTTCGCGCTGGGGCGATGAGCGTTGTGCCTCCTCAGCGCAGCGCCGGCAGGGCGCGCGCCGCCCCGAACGCACCCTGACCAACCGCCGCACCGAAACGCTTGGCAAAGCGCTCGGCCAGGTTTTCCTTGTTGGTGTAGTCAATCAGCTTCTCGACCTTGACCACGTCGCGTGCGACCGAATCGAGGCTGCCCAGTGCATCGGCCAGACCCATGCCGATGGCTTGCTCGCCGGTCCAGAAGAGGCCACTGAAGGTCTCTGGCGTTGCCTTCAGGCGATCGCCACGACCTTGTTTGACCACGTCGATGAACTGCTGGTGAATCTGATCGAGCATCACTTGCGCGTACTGCTTGTGCGCCTCCGACTGCGGACTGAACGGATCCAGAAAACCCTTGTTGGCGCCGGAGGTCAACAGACGCCGCTCGATCCCGAGCTTGTTCATGGTGTCGACGAACCCAAAGCCATCCATCAGAACGCCGATGCTGCCAACGATGCTGGCCTTGTTGACGTAGATGTCATCGGCGGCCGCGGCAATGTAATAGGCCGCCGAGGCGCACGTCTCCTCGACGACGGCATAGATCGGCTTGTCGTGCAGTGCACGCAGGCGGCGGATCTCGTCGTTGATCAGACCGGCCTGCACCGGGCTGCCACCCGGCGAATTAATAAGCAAAATCAACGCCTTAGAACCTGGGTCTTCCAGCGCGCTGCGCAACGCAGGCAGCACGGAATCGGCGCTCGCCTCGCCACGATCGGCGATTTCGCCGCGGATGGTCACCATGGCCGTGTGCGCCGGGCTGATGGTCCCGGTCGGGATGCGATCGGACGCCAGCACCCAGACCAGCGCGCCCACCAGCAACAGCCACAACAGGCTCTTGATCATGCGCCAGCGTCGCGCCGTGCGTCGCTCCCGCAGGTCACCCAGCACCAACTTTTCGATGGTGGCGCGCTCCCAGGACACGTTGTCCGGGACGTTCGATGGTTCGTTGTTCATCATAAGAAATTCACTCCAATCGGCCTGAGTGCCGAACTTGACCAATCCGTCGTCGACCGTGCCTCAGAACTCCAAAGGTCGAAGCGTTGCCGTCGGGCACCAGTACACCTCGCCACCGACTTCCTGCAAGTCGATCTTGAGCAGCCCGCCGCGACAGGGTCCACAGACGCCTTCGCCCGTGTCCGGAGCATAAACCGCGCCGTGCGTGGCGCAGATCAGCCATCGGCCGGTTTCGTCGAAAAAGCGGTTCGGCTGGAAATCGAGTTCCATCGCCACATGCGTGCAGCGGTTCAGATAGGCGTGCACGCGCCCCTGGAAGCGAATCGCAAAGGCGCGCAGGCACTGACCTTCGTGTTCGACATCGAAAGGCACGGCCAAGCCACCTTCGGCCAATTCGGTACTCTGGCACAAGAAAACGGGTGCCGGTTCCATGCCCGTCACGCATGCGCCCGGTTTTCGTCAGCCATGCTCGAGGAGCCAGCGGTGCAACGCGTCGACCGAGTGAGCGACGAAGCGCGGCGCGAGCGCGTCGAAGTCACCCGGCTCATGCGCGCCGTAACTCACCCCAACGGCGGCGCAGCCTGCATTCAACGCCATCTGCAGATCGTGCGTGGTGTCACCGATCATCAGCGTGCGTTCGGGTTCGGTGCCGAACTCGCGCATCAGCTCGTGCAGCATTCGCGGGCTGGGCTTGCCGGCCGTTTCGTCGGCAGTACGCGATCCGTCGAACACCCCCTGCAGCTGGCGCGAGCCAAGTGCTTCGTCCAGCCCGCGCCGGCTCTTGCCGGTGGCCACCGCCAGCCAGTGATGTCGCTGACGCAGTTCGACGAGCATCGGCAGCACGCCCTCGAACAAGGCAATGTCACCCTGGTGCTGAAGGTAGTGGTGACGATATCGCGCGGCCAGTTGCGGATATCTGTCGGGCGGCACATCCGGCGCGGCCCGCGCCAGGGCCGGCACCAGCGCCATGCCGATCACCCATGCGGCGGCCGCGTCGCTGGGGCGCGCTCCGCCCACATCCACCACCGCCTGCTGGATGCAGCGCGTGATGATCGCGGTGGAATCGAACAGCGTGCCGTCCCAATCCAGGCAAATCAGGTCGTAGCGGCGTGGTCGATTCATGGGCGTTCAGCGTTAAACGGGGGCAGCGGCAAGTCGGCGGGCAATCTGGCCTGCACTTCGAGGCGCTCGCCGCTGGCTGGATGGTCGAATTGAAGACGCCAGGCGTGCAGGAACATGCGACGCAATCCTTGCCCGCGCAGTTGCTTGTTGCGTCCGAAGTCGCCGTATTTCTCGTCGCCGGCGATCGGGTGACCCGAGGCAGCCAGATGCACGCGGATCTGGTGCGTCCGGCCGGTGCGAATGCCGACCTCCAGCAAGGTGAATCCCGACGAGTCCATCGGCGGCCGGGCCGGCCAGCGCTCTCGAACCTTCACCAGGGTGATCGCCCGCATGCCATTCGGGTCATCGGGTGCAACCACGCGCACACGCCGCTCACCGTCGTCTTGCAGGTATTTGTGCAGCGGCCAGTCGATCAGCTTCCTGCGTTCGGGCCAATCACCCAGCACCAGCGCCAGGTAGACCTTGTCCGTGGCGCGCACGCGAAACTGATCCTGCAGCGCCCGCAGCGCGCTGCGTTTCTTGGCGATCAACAGCACGCCACTGGTCTCGCGGTCCAGTCGATGCACCAGCTCGAGAAATCGCAATTGCGGCCGTGCACGCCGCAACTGCTCGATGACCCCGAAGCTCACGCCAGAACCACCGTGTACCGCCACGCCGGCAGGCTTGTCGATGGCAATCAGGTACTCGTCTTCCAGCAGCACCGGAAATTCACGCGCCGGCCCCACGGGCTCGGAAGGGGCGACCCGTTCCGCTACGCGCACCGGCGGCACGCGCACCACGTCGCCCACCTGCACCCGGGTGTCGGCCGCAACCCGGCCTCGGTTCAGCCGCACCTCGCCCGAGCGGATGATGCGATAGACGTGCGTCTTGGGCACGCCCTTGAGTTCGCGCATCAGATAGTTGTCCAGGCGCTGCCCGGCACTGCCTTCGTCCACGGCAAGTCGTACAACCTCGGGCTTGCCGGCGGCACGAGACGAGGCGGTGTTGGCACCTATAATGCGATTCACTGGCGATGCGCCGTCCGTGGCCGACTTGGTACTGGAAATGCAATCCCGACAACGGGAAGTCTATTCCACCGGCTGCGTTCCGTGCGGCGCCAGTGAAATGGTCGATGCCGCTCCTGCACAAGAAAGCGCGCTGCCCGCAGATCGCGGCAGCCACGCAAGAAAAGCGCAGGCCCGGTCGACGCAATGAAACACGAGACACGGAATACCCGACACGTGCAGGCGGCCCAAGGATTCGGCTGCACGCTGGATTGAAGCGAGACACACGTGGTGCTGATGGCATGGTTCATGGCTCTGGGGCGCTGGCTGCGGCTGGCGTTCGGCGGGCTCGATCGCGCTCCAGCCCCGGCTTGCGTTGCACATGTGCACGTTGCCGTCCCCAGTCGGGCGCGCAGATGCGCACGGCCACTCGCCACCTTCCACGCCCCGCCACCTGACCGCGGCCGCTGAACCCACCCGTTCAGCGACCGGAAGCGGCGCACTGCGCCGTTCGCAGCCAGCCGTCAGGAGCACGGGCGATTCCATCCGTTTCAGCGCGCCGTCCCAGGCATCGCATGGCTTCCCGCGGGAAGCCGGTGACTGCTTTTGACATGAAGGAACACGCATCATGAAACGGATGCTGATCAACGCCACGCAGGCCGAAGAGCGACGCCTGGCGATCGTGGACGGCCAGAAACTGCTGGACTACGAGATCGAGATCGAAGGGCGCGAGCAGCGCAAGGGCAACATCTACAAGGCCGTGGTGACGCGCGTGGAGCCGTCGCTGGAGGCGTGCTTCGTGGACTACGGCGAGGAGCGCCACGGTTTCCTGCCGTTCAAGGAAATCTCCAAGCAGTATTTCGCCGAAGGTGTCTCGCCCAGCCAGGCGCGCATCAACGAGGCGATCAAGGAAGGCCAGGAACTGCTGGTGCAAGTCGAGAAGGAGGAGCGCGGCAACAAGGGCGCGGCGCTCACCACCTTCGTCAGCCTGGCCGGCCGCTACGTCGTGCTGATGCCCAACAACCCGCGCGGCGGCGGCGTCAGCCGGCGCATCGAAGGTGACGACCGCGCCGAGCTGAAGGAGGCGATGGACCAGCTCGAGTACCCCAAGGGCATGTCCATCATTGCGCGCACCGCCGGCATCGGCCGCAGCGCGCCCGAGCTGCAGTGGGACCTGAACTACCTGCTCAAGCTGTGGGACGCCATTGACGGCGCCGCCAAGGCCGGCAAGGGCGCGTTCCTGATCTACCAGGAAAGCAACCTGGTGATCCGCGCCATCCGCGACTACTTCAACGGCGACATCGGCGACATCCTGATCGACACCGACGACATCTACGATCAGGCGCAGCAATTCATGAGCCACGTGATGCCCGAGCACGCCGCGCGCGTCAAGAGGTATCGCGACAACGCCCCGCTGTTCTCGCGCTTTCAGATCGAGCATCAGATCGAGTCGGCCTATTCGCGCACGGTCACCCTGCCCTCGGGCGGCGCCATCGTGATCGACCACGCCGAGGCGTTGGTGGCGGTGGACGTGAACTCGGCGCGCGCCATCAAGGGCGGCGACATCGAGGAAACGGCCACCCGCACCAACCTGGAGGCCGCCGACGAGGTGGCGCGCCAGATGCGCCTGCGCGATCTGGGCGGGCTGATCGTCATCGACTTCATCGACA
>CAZGOL010000021.1:11608-26590 GCA_964527755.1 uncultured Ottowia sp. | reverse complement strand
CTGATCGGCACCGGCTGCGCGCCGGCCTTCCTGGTGTGCATCGTGTTCACCAGCCGGCACTTCGCATCCGAGCGCTTCACGGCGGTGTCGGGCACGGTGATGAGCATCGGCTATCTGGGCATGCTGATCACCGCCACGCCGCTGGCCTGGCTGATCGAGCAGACCTCGTGGCGCTCGGGTTTCGGCACGCTGGCGGGCGCCGCCCTGCTGGCCTGGGCCCTGATCGCCTGGCGCGTGCACGAGCCGCCGGCGGCGCCAGGTGCCGCAACCGCGCGCCCGGCACCGATGGACGCCTTGCGTGGCCTGTTGGGCCTGTTCAAGCTGCCGCACACGCTGGGCATGGTCGCCTACGGCATGGTGGCCTACGCCAGCTTCATCACCATCCGCGGCCTGTGGCTGGGCCCGTTGCTGGTCGAGCGCGCGGGCTTCTCGCTGGTGGCCAGCGGCAACGTGGCGCTGGCCATGACGCTGGCCAGCATCGGCAGCCCGGCGCTGTTCGGCCGGATCGCGCCGCGCGGACGCGGACGCCAGCGCTGGCTGGCCACCATGGCCTGCGTGGTGGCGCTGCTGGTGGCCACGCTGGGACTGGTGGCCGTGGCCTGGGTGGACGTGGTGCTGGCCGTGCTCTATGGCCTGATCTCGGGCTACGTGGTGCTGCAGCACGGCTATGCGCACGACAGCTACCCGCCCGAGCTGCGCGGGCGCGCGCTGTCGCTGCTGACGATGGCAATGTTCCTGGGCGTGGCGGTGATGCAGTCCGTCAGCGGCCTGGCCGCCAGCCTGGCGCCGCACCTGGGGCTGGAGCCGTTCGCCACCGCGCTCGTCACCATGTCGGCGCTGCTGCTGGCCGGCGCGCTGGCGTTCTGGCAGCTGCCGCGCGCGTCGGCCTGACGCCTGGCCCTGGCCACCAGTGCCCCGGCGCGGCATACTGTCGCCATGTCCATTCCCCGCCTGCCCCTTTCACGCGCCGGTGCACGCCTGGCCTGCGTTGCACTGCTGGCGCTGGCCCTGGGCCTGGTGGGCGGCTGCACCAGCACGGCACACAACGCCGGCGCCGCACCCGGCGGCTCCAGCGTGACGGTGTACGGGACCGTCGACGCGGGCATCGGTCGCGTGGGGCGCTGAGCCACGCGACCGCGCACCGGTGCCATGCTGCGTCTGACGCAAGCGCCCAACACCGCGATCGCCCAGGTCTGGGCCGATCTGCTGTGCGAGGCCGGGCTGACCGCCACGGTCGAGCGCCAGCACCTGACCAGCCTCGCCGGCCAGATGCCGCCCGACCAGTGCCGACCCGAGATCTGGCTGCGCCACCCCGAGCACGAAGCCGCGGCGCGCCAGTTGCTGGATGATCTGGCGCACCTGCCCCAGCGACGCTGGCACTGCGCCCACTGCGCCGAGTGGGTGGAAGGCGGCTTCGAGCAGTGCTGGAACTGCGGGGCGTGGATGCCAGCCGATCCGGGGCCACCGGCTCAGGCGGCTGCACCACCCAGATGACGCGTGGCCGCAGGCGGATCGCCGCCGAGTCATCCAAATCGCCCTTTCCAGGCATCCATCGTCAAGCCATGAAAACCACCTGTTCCACCCTCCTGCTCGCGCTGACCTGCGGCCCCACTCTGGCCGCCCTGGCGCCGCTGTATCAGAACCCGAAGGATCTGGCCGTCATGCTCGCCTTCGTCCAGCAGCACCCGCAGGTGATGCAGAGCCTGCGCTCGATCGATCTCGAAAACCAGGTCGTCCACTTCGGCGACGGTTGCAAGGCGCAGTTCGGCCGGGCGGCGGCACCGGCCATGCCCGGGCCGGCGCCGGCGCTGGTATTCAAGTCGGCCAGCTGCCCGGTCGGCCCGGCGACGCCGTTGCGCTGATCACTTCCAGCGCAACGGCTCCACGCTGACGCTGCCGCGCGTGCTCGACAGCGTCAGCACGCCCTCCAGCAGCGCCGCCTGCAACTGCATGCTGCGCTCGGCCAGCTGCGCCATGGCCTGCGCATCGGCGGCCGGAAGGCGCCAGACCTGCAGCCTGGCAAGGCGTGTCAGCTTGCCTTCGATGCCGCGCCACCATACGTCGGCTGCGGGGCCGTAGGCATAGACGATGACCTCGTCGGCCTTGCTGCACGCCTTGGCCAGCGCCTTGTCGTCGGGCTGGCCCACTTCGATCCACAGGCGCGCGCGCTCGGTGAAGTCCTGCAGCAGCACGTCGGGTTCATCGGGACTGGACAGCCCCGCGCCGAACCCGATGCGGGCGTCGCCACCGCACAAATCCTGCACCTGGTGGGCGTTGAGTGCCAGCGCCGCCAGCCGCATCATCATGCGCTCGTCGGTCTCGCTGGGGTGGCGCGCCAGCGTGAGCTGCAGGTCGGTGTAGCAGCCGTGGTCGATGTCGGCCAGCTGCACGTCGGCCTTGAAGACGGTGGATTTGAGGGCCACAAATTGCTCTTGTATTGGTAGCTGCTTTGGCTTGTCACACAATCCGTATCGGCCGATTCGACCTGAATATCAGGCACGCCGTGCCAGCTCGGCCGCCTTGCCGATGTAGGTGGCGGGGGTCAACGCCAGCAGGCGCTCCTTCTCGGCGGCCGGAATGTCCAGCGCGCGGATCAGGCCGTGCAGCGCCTCGCGGGTGACCTGCTGGCCGCGCGTGGCTTCCTTGAGCCTCTCGTAGGCGCCGGGCACGCCGAAGCGGCGCATCACGGTCTGGATCGGTTCGGCCAGCACCTCCCACGCCGCGTCCAGGTCGGCCGCCAGCGCGGCCTCGTTCAGTTCAAGCTTGTTCAGCCCCGTCAACAGCGATTGCCAGGCCAGCACCGCATGACCCAGCGCCACGCCCATGTTGCGCAGCACGGTGGAGTCGGTCAGGTCGCGCTGCCAGCGACTGATGGGCAGCTTCTCGGCCAGGTGGCGCAGCAGGGCGTTGGCCAGGCCCAGGTTGCCTTCGGCATTCTCGAAGTCGATGGGGTTGACCTTGTGCGGCATGGTGCTGGAGCCAATTTCGCCCGCCTTGGTCTTCTGCTTGAAGTAGCCCAGGCTGATGTAGCCCCACACGTCGCGCGCCAGGTCGATGCAGATGGTGTTGGTCCGCGCGATGGCGTCGAACAGCTCGGCCATGTAGTCGTGCGGCTCGATCTGGATGCTGTAGGGCTGAAACGCCAGGCCCAGGCCCGCGGGTTCATCGGCCTCGACCACGCGGCGGCTAAAGGCCTCCCAGTCAAAGTCCGGCCAGGCCGACAGGTGCGCGTTGTAGTTGCCGACGGCTCCGTTCATCTTGGCGCGCAGCGCGACCCGGGCGATCTGCGCGCGCGCCGCCTGCAGTCGCACCACCACGTTGGCCAGTTCCTTGCCCACCGTCGTCGGGCTGGCGGTTTGCCCGTGGGTGCGGCTGAGCATGGACACGCCCGCGTGCTGGTGCGCCAGCGCGCGCAGCCGCTCGACAACGGCGTCCAGCTCCTGCAGCAGCACGGCGCGCCCAGCCTTCAGTTGCAGCGCATGGCTGGTGTTGTTGATGTCCTCGCTGGTGCAGGCGAAGTGCACGAACTCGGCGGCGGCTTGCAGCTCGGGGTGGCCCTCGAACTTGCCCTTGATCCAGTACTCGACGGCCTTGACATCGTGGTTGGTGGTGCGCTCGATCGCCTTGATGGCAGCACCATCGGCCGCGGAGAAATCGCGCAGGAGGTCGGACAGCAGCGCGCGCGCCGGGGCCGACAGCGGCTTGAATTCGGCGAATCCCGCATCGGAGAGCGCGATGAACCACGTCAGCTCCACCTGCACGCGGCAGCGCATGTAACCCAACTCGCTCAGGTGCGGACGCAGCGCGTCGAGCTTGGCGGTGTAGCGGCCGTCCAGCGGCGAGAGGGCGGTGAGCGGGCTCGGATCCATGCGCCGATTGTAGGAGTGGCGCTGGCGCCCGATCGGGTCGCAGGCCCTAGAATGGCAACGCATTCCCGCCCACCACCCACCGCTTCCAAGCCCTCATGACGATGCGACTGATCGGCGCCGTTGCCAGCCCCTATGTGCGCAAGGTGCGCATCGTTTTGGCCGAGAAAAAACTGGACTACCAGTTCGTGACCGAGGATGTCTGGGCCGCGGACACCACCATAACCGCCGCCAACCCGCTGGGCAAGGTGCCCTGCCTGGTGATGGATGGGCAAGATGCGGTGTTCGACTCGCGCGTGATCGTGGACTACCTGGACACGCTCTCGCCCGTGGGCAAGCTGATCCCGGCGCCGGGCCGCGAGCGGGTGGAAGTCAAGACCTGGGAAGCGCTGGCCGACGGCCTGCTCGACGCCGCGATCCTCGCGCGGCTCGAGAAAACCTGGCCCGGCCGCGCCGAGGGCGAGCGCAGCGGCGCCTGGATCGCGCGCCAGATGAAGAAGATCGACGACGCGCTCGCGGCCATGAGCACGGGGCTGGCCGACAAACCCTGGTGCGCTGCCGGCGTGCATCTGACGCTGGCCGACATCGCCGTGGGCTGCGCGCTGGGCTATCTCGACTTCCGCTTTCCCGAGCTGGACTGGCGCGCCCGCCACGCCAATTTGGCCCGCCTGCTGGATGACAAGCTGGCGCCCCGCTCGAGCTTCGCCGAAACCAAACCCTGAGACCACGCGGCCGCCCCGCCGCGACGCCTCCCAATGCAACGCGCCGCCGGAGCAGCAGGCCCGGGCGGCGCGTTGAGAATAAAAAAGCTGCCGAAGCGGCCTGAAGCGAAGAGGGAGGAGGGAGGGAGGAGGAGTTGCGCTTCAGGCTTGCATGCGGCGCGGAGCCGGTTGGCTCGGCAGCTACAAGAGGGTCGATGGAATCCTTCTCACAGCCAGTCAGACACCCTCCGCCAGCGTGAAGTTCCACCGCTTTGACGGCGCGGCAGGTAAAGAAATGTACGCGTCGGCCCGGGCTGACCCGCCTTGCAGCCGTCACTCACGCCAGCGCCAGGCCGGCGGCATGACCCAGGGTGAAGGCCTCCTCGAACACCGAATAGCCAGACCAGTCCGCGTGTGCGAAGGCCAGGCGCGGCGCGGCACCGAAACGCAGCGCCGGGTACTCCTTGTGGGATGGCCTGCCGGACAGGGTCGACGCGCGCAAACGGCCGATCTGCTCCAGGGTCCCGGGTGTCGGGATGGCCATGGCGTGGCCGTAGCGCACCAGTTCCATGCGCTCGGTCTTTCCGGTGAGGTCGGGGTGGGCGGCAGACAGTTCGGCCAGGATCGCATCGCGCCAGGCGGTCCACGGCGTCTGCAGCAACGTGTCGCGCCCCCGCGGCGAATCGCCCAGCGCGCGGTAGTAGGTCAGCACGGTCGGACCGACCACCGGCGCCAGGCTCTGGTGGCTGGCGTCCACGTAGCCCAGGCCCGACGCACCATACAGCACGTTGTCCCAGCTCGGTGCGGCCCCGGGGCGGTCGGCCAGTGGCGCGCGCAGGCGCAGGTTGGCCACCAGCCAGGGCGCGGTGTGGAGGCGGGCGGCGCGCTGCACGAGCGCCTCCGGCGGCGATTGCACCACGCGCGCCGCGACCCACGCCGGCAACGCGACGACGGCCTGCCGCGCCTGCCATCGCTCCAACCGGCCCGTGCCCGAATCGAGCGCATCGACCACGACGCCATGACGCCCGTGCTGGATGCGCCCGACGATCCGCCCCGGGCGCAGGCGCTCGCCCAGCGGCGCGGTGAGCCGCGCGACCAGCCAGCCATTGCCCTCGGGCCAGGTGAGCACGGCCGCATCCTCGCCCTCGGCCGGCGTCGCGTCGTCCGCGGCCTCGGGCGCATGAAAACCGTGCCGGCTGGCAAAGTAGTGGATGCCGGCCCACGCCGACACGCGCGCCAGTCCCGCGCCGTAGTCGTCGCGGCAGCAGTAGTCCAGAAACCAGCGCAGTCGCTCGTCGTCCAGCCGTTGCGCATCCAACCACGCAGCAAAATTGAGAGCATCCAGGGCAACCGCATCGGGCCCGAACGACGATCCCTGCAAGGGAACGCTGTAGCGCGCACGCGTCTGCGCACGCGCCACGGCCTGGGCGAATCGGTGGTACTGGGTCAGCGTGCCGGCGCCCACCGCCTGTTGCGGCAGCAGACCATCCTGCCACTGTCCATTGAAGAACAGGCGCTCCTGCGGGCTGTGGCAGAGGTGGCGCTCGTCGTACTGCCAGCGCCCGGCCACACGCTGGCGCAGGCCGAGTTCCTCCAGCAGGTCCTGAACGGCGCGCGCCTCGTCTCCAGGCAACGGCAGGTAATGCGCGCCCTGCGGACAGGCGATGCCATCCACCTCGGTGCCGCGGCTGTTGCCGCCCGCGCGATCTTCCAACTCCAGCAGCACGAAATCTTCGTGCCCGGCCAGCCGCAGTGCCCGCGCCGCGGCCAGCCCGGCGACACCGCCACCGGCGATCACCGTATGCGCGTGGCGCGTCACGTCGGGCGCACGCGTGGGCCAGGGAGCGCGCAGCAGGTGGCCGCGCTCATGATTGATGCCGGTGAAGCCGCCTTCGATGGCATTCAACTCTTGCCGCGAGCAAGCCGAGGCCAGCCAACCGGCAAGCGGCGTGGCCAACAGACTACGACGGCGCACGGGCATTTCACTCATCCATGTCGCCGCGCGTCACCGGCAAGACATGAAATCCAAAGAGCCGGACGGCCGCGGAGCAGGCCAGGCCAGCGATCGCCGTGGCCGGGGTTTCCCCGGCCACTGGCGATGCCCCCTGCAAGGGGGTGGGCGAAACATCGCGCAGCAAATGGAGACTGGGGGTGTATCACTGATGCACCTTTCCCCACTCCCGCTCGTAGGTGTGAACCAGCACCTGGTTGGACAGGCGATTGACCTCGGCCGGCACGCGCGCCATGTCGGGCGGGAAGTCGAACAGCAGGGGCAGCGAGGACAGTTCCAGAAAGCGCAGGCCGGCGGGCAACGTCGCGGGCAGGTGCCAGGGCCGGCGACTGGCCAGCACGAAGCCCCATTCGCCAAAGCTGGGCACGTTGGCGTGGTAGGGCGTGGCCGTGAGGCCGACCGACTCGATGGTTTGCGCCACGGTCCAGAAACTCTGGCGCGCGATCAACGGCGAAGTGGTCTGGATCGCGGCGTAGCCGCTGGCGGCCAGGCGCTGACCGAGCAGCCCGTAGAAGCTGTTGGTGTACAGCTTTCCGATGGCGAAGTTGGTGGGGTCGGGAAAGTCCACCACGATCACGTCGAACGTCTCCTGGCCCCCACGCTCCCCCGCTGGCGCGTGGGGCCGCAGCCCGCCTTCGGTCGGCCGTGCGGCGGTGTGGTTCGTCTCCTGCAGCCACTGAAAGGCGTCGGTGTTGATGATGTGCACGCGTGGGTCCTGCAGCGCGTGGCCGTTGAGGCGCGCCAACTGGGGCGTGTCGCGAAACATCCGCGTCATTGCCGGATCGAGCTCGACCAGGGTGACGGACTCGACCGAGGGGTATTTCAGGATTTCTCGCACCGCCATGCCATCGCCACCACCCAGCACAGCCACCTTTTTCGGTGCGCCGTGCGCCGCCATCGCCGGGTGCACCAGCGCCTCGTGGTAGCGGTATTCGTCACTCTCGGCGAATTGCAGGTTGCCGTTCAGATACAGCCGGTGGCCCTGGCGCCCGTGCGTCACGACGATGCGCTGGTACGGTGACGTGGCAGCAAACGCAATCGGACTTTGGTAGAAATGGTCCTCGGCCAGCGTGGTGATGCGTCCGGCGCCCCACAAGCCCGCGGCGAGCAGCACCACCACCAGCGCGCAGGCGGCGGCGTGCTCGGGCAGACGCGGCAGTTCGCGCCGAAAGAGCCACAGCGCCCACACCGCCACGCCGGCGTTCATCAGGCCGAACAGCAGCCCCGAGCGGATCAGCCCGAGATAGGGCACCAGCACCAGTGGAAACGCCAACGACACCGCCAGCGCACCGAGGTAGTCGAACGTCAGCACCTCGCTCACCAGATCCTTGAGCACCACGTCGCGCTTGAGGATGCGCATCACCAGCGGGATCTCCAGCCCCACCAGCGAGCCCACGGTGAACACCATTGCGTACAGCAGCGGGCGAAACGCTCCCGGGACATAGGCATTTGCTACAAATAGCGTAGCTGGCAGGGCGCCTCCCACCATCGCCACCAGCAATTCGATGCGCAGGAAATGCGCTGGCAACTGTCGCTCCAGATAGCGCGACAGCCACGACCCCACGCCCATGGCGAACAGATAGGTGCCGATGATGGTGGAGAACTGCAGCACCGAATCGCCCAGCAGATAGGACGCCAGCGCCCCGGCCGCCAGCTCGTACAGCAACCCGCAGGCGGCGATGACGAACACGCTGGCCAGCAGCGCGACGGCGATGGGGCGCGGGGCGGCGCGATCGGGCGCGGCAATCGCGGACGGCATGGCACTCATGGCAGGCAGCCGCGCCCGGCAGCGCGGCGCGCACCGGGCGGTGCGCAGGTCAATGGATCGCCGCCGCCACGATGATGCTGATGCCCAGGCACATCGCCGCCACGACGAGTGCCACCGCGCGGTTTTGCTTTTCGATGATCTCCAGCCACAGGTTTTGCGGCGTGAGCTTGTCGATCAGCAGGAAACACACCCAGAAGATGACCACGCCGATCAGGGCGTAGACGAGTGAGCCGATCAGGGCGGCGGGTTTGAGCCATTCAGCATCCATGGTGATGACCTCCGATGAAAAGTAACGTCATTTGTGACTGCCGCCGCTGGAATAGCCGCCGTAGGAACCACCCGAGCTGCGCGAGAAATAGCTGTCCATCGCGTCCGAGCAACTGTCGAGGATGGACGAGATGACGATGAAAATGATCATGACGATGATGATCGTCATGCAGCCCACGCCCTTGGAGGCCACGAAGGGGCCGACGCTCTGGCGCTCGAACGCGCCCTTGCCGGCCTCCAGGCCGAAGGCCTCGGCCACCATCTGGCCGGCGACTTTGCTGCCCACCGAGGTGGTGACCTCGCCCTGACCGCTTTCGGTGGACAGCAGGTTGGCGCCGCTGGCGAAGTCGCGGTTGATGGTTTTCTGGCCGACCTGGACGGGCCAGTAGAACTCGCCCAGCACCTCGGTGGTGGTGGCGTTGTAGAGCGACTGCAACTCGTAGGTGCTGCCCAGGTAGGTGGCGCGCTTGCGGCTCTGGTCGATCTTGGGCGCGCCGGTGGCGGTGTGCACCAGGCTCCAGCCGTCCTCGGCGTCGACCAGAAAGGCAAAGCCGCGCTCGCGGTTGTAGAGCAGGTATTCGCTCCAGGCAAAGCTTTCGTCGTCGCCGGGCTCGCGCCCTTCGCGCCGTTGAAAGCCGACCACCTGCCAGCTGGCGCCCTGCAGCTGGCCGGTGCTGCCCAGCGGAATCAGCGGCTTGGCGTGCACCGACTGCTCCACCGCCTTGAGCTCGCCGCCGATGCCGGCCGACAAGTCGATCACGCTGTGGCAGCTGGGGCAGGTGCAGCTCTTGGACGAATCGAGCAGCACCGTCACGGGCGAGCCGCAATGGGGGCAGCTGAAGGAGCGCCCGCCGCTGTCTTCGCGCGCCGACTCGTCCTTCAGGCCCTTCAGTTGCAGGTCTTCCAGCCGCACGGCGCGGCCGCGCTCGATTTGCGGCGGCTGGTGGCCGTAGTCGATGGACAGCACCTGGCCGTCCTCGCTGCGCAGCTCGACCAGATCGAAGGCCTGGCCCAGCGCCGGCAGCTTGGGCAGCTCGCCCTCGGCGGCAATGAGTTGCGCCGAGCCGCTGAAGGCCACCACCCAGGACTGGCCCGCCACGGTGATGGTGCTGCCCACGTCCGGCTTGGCCCACTGGGGCGGCACCAGCGTGTCGCCATCGGCTTGCGTGAAGACGTAGGCGCCGTTGTCCTCGCCCAGGGTGGCGGTGCGCCCGTCGTCGAGCGCGGCGATCCATTCGCTCCACACCCCCGCGTCGCTCTTGTACTGCAGGCGGCCGACCAGGGTGAAGGGCAGCTCCTTGCCGTCCAGCGTGATGCGGCCGCTGGCCATGCGCTGCAGCGGGCTGTGGTCGTCGAACAGCTCGGCCATCTGGCCGATGCGCTTGAGTTGACTGCCCTCGCGCACCACCATGCTGCGGCAGTAGCCGCACACGGCGTAGGGCGCAGCAGCGCTGCGGAACTCGACCGGCGCGCCGCACGAAGGGCACAGGGCGCGGTAGTGACGCTGCGGGGCGTCGGTGGCCATTTTATGGATGTTTTATGGCTTCAGCGCCCGTCCATCAAGCGCCAATAGCTATGATTTTTATAGTTTCAGACCAATTTTTTGAGCAACTCGGCCTTCTTGGCGTTGAACTCGTCCTCGGTCAGGATGCCCTTGGCCTTGAGCTCGCCCAGCTTCTCCAGCGTGACCATCACGTCCTCGGGCTTGACGCCCACCGGCGCCGCCGCGGCCGGCCCGGCGGGGGCGCCGCCTTGCAACGCCGACTGCATGTTCTGCGCCAGGATCTGCCCCATGGCCACGCCCGCGCCCATGCCCAGCCCGGCGCCGGCCAGGCCGCCCGCGTCGCCACCGGCGGCCACGCCCTCGGCCATCTTGGGAATGGCCTGCGCGGTCTGGTATTGCATGAACTTGCCCATGTCGCCGCCGACCATGCCCATGCCGATCTTCTGGTCGAGCACCTTCTGCAGTTCGTCGGGCAGCGAGATGCTCTGGACCGTAGTGGCTTCAAGCTTCAGGCCGTAGAGCTCCATGGCCGGGGCCAGCGCAGCCGCCAGGGCCTGGGCAAAGGCCTGCTGGTTGGCCGCCAGGTCCAGGAACGGCACCTTGCTTTGCGCGATGCCGGTGGCGATGTTTTGCATGATCAGCCCGCGCAACTGGCCGTCCAGATCGGCCACGGTGTAGGACTCGCGCGTGCCGGAGATCTCGGTGTAGAACTTCTTCGGGTCGGCCACGCGGTAGGCGTAGTTGCCGAAGGCGCGCAGGCGCACGGCGCCGAACTCGGGGTCGCGGATGCTGATGGGCTGCGGCGTGCCCCACTTCTGGTCGATCTGCTGGCGCGTGCTGAAAAAATACACGTCGCTCTTGAAGGGCGACTCGAACAGCTTGTCCCAGTTCTTCAGGTAGGTCAGCACCGGCAGCGTCTGCGTGGTGAGCTTGTGGGTGCCCGGGCCGAACACGTCGGCCACCTTGCCCTCATCCACGAACATCGCCATCTGCGACTCGCGCACCACCAGCTGGGCGCCCGTCTGGATTTCCATGTCCTGCATCGGAAAGCGCCAGGCGAGCGTGCCATCGCCCGTCTCGGTCCACTGCAGGATGTCAATGAACTGTTTCTTGATGAAGTCCATCAGTGCCATGACCGCACCCTCCGTCTGGTGAAATGAGCGCGAATGATACGCGGCAGCGTCCCGCTGATCCAGCGTTGGCGAACGCCGCAGCCACTCGCCGCGCGGCGTGGCCGCCTGTCTAGAATGAGCCGTCACACCCGCCACTGCCCACTGCCAGGGCGCTCCGGCCGTCCCCGAGGAGATCGACCATGACCACGCCGCTGGACCCCAGCGAGGACAAGCGCGCCGAGCTGCGCCGCGCCGCCCTGCACTACCACGAGCACCCGGTGCCCGGCAAGATCGCCGTCGCCCCGACCAAGCAGCTGGTCAACCAGTACGAGCTGTCGCTGGCCTACAGCCCCGGCGTGGCCGCGCCCTGCGAGGAGATCGTGCGCGATGCGGCCGCCGCCGCCCGCTACACCGCACGCGGCAACCTGGTGGGCGTCATCACCAACGGTACCGCCGTGCTCGGCCTGGGCGACATCGGGCCGCTGGCCGGCAAGCCGGTGATGGAAGGCAAGGCGGTGCTGTTCAAGAAGTTCTCGGGCATCGACGTGTTCGACATCGAGATCGCCGAGAAGGACCCGGACAAGCTGGTGGAGATCATCGCCGCGCTGGAGCCGACCTTCGGCGGCATCAACCTGGAGGACATCAAGGCGCCGGAGTGTTTCATCGTCGAGCGCAAGCTGCGCGAGCGCATGAAGATTCCGGTCTTCCACGACGACCAGCACGGCACGGCCATCGTGGTCGGCGCGGCGGTGGTCAACGGCCTGAAGGTCGTTGGCAAGCGCCTGGAAGACGTCAAGCTGGTGGTGTCGGGGGCTGGGGCCGCGGCGCTGGCGTGCACCGGGCTGCTGGTCGACCTGGGCGTGCGGCGCGAGAACGTGTGGGTCACCGACATCGAGGGCCTGGTGTACGAAGGGCGCACGGTGCTGATGGACGAGCACAAGGCGCGCTACGCGCAGAAAACCGAGCAGCGCACGCTGGCCGAGGTGATCGAGGGCGCCGACATTTTTCTTGGGCTATCGGCGGGCGGTGTGCTCAAGTCCGCGATGGCTGCGCGCATGGCGCCGCACCCGCTGATCCTGGCACTGGCCAACCCGCACCCCGAGATACTGCCCGAAGACGTGCGCTCGGTGCGCGACGACGCCGTCATGGCCACCGGCCGCACCGACTACCCCAACCAGGTCAACAACGTCCTGTGCTTTCCGTACATCTTCCGCGGCGCGCTCGACTGCGGTGCCAGCGCCATCACGCGCGAGATGGAGATCGCCGTCGTGCACGCCATCGCCAACCTGGCACAGGCCGAGCAAAGCGAGGTGGTGGCGCGCGCCTACGCGGGCGAGAAGCTGGCGTTCGGAGCCGAATACCTGATCCCCAAGCCGTTCGATCCGCGGCTCATGATGAACATCGCGCCGGCCGTGGCGCAGGCCGCGGCCGCGTGCGGAGTCGCCACGCGACCGATCACCGATCTGGCGGCATATCGTGACAAACTGCAAACCTTCGTCTACGCGTCGGGCACGATGATGCGCCCGATCTTCGACGCCGCCCGCGCCGCCCCGCGCAAGCGCGTGGCCTACGCCGAAGGCGAGGAAGAGCGCGTGCTGCGCGCGGCACAGATCGTGATCGACGAAGGCACGGCGCGGCCCACGCTGATCGGACGGCCCGCCATCATCGCCCAGCGCATCGAGAAGTTCGGCCTGCGGCTGCAGGAAGGCGTCGACTACGACGTGGTCAACACCGAGAACGACCACCGCTATCGCGATTTCTGGCAAACCTATCACCAGCTCACCGACCGCAAGGGGATCACGGTGCAGATGGCCAAGATCGAGATGCGCCGGCGCCTGACGCTGATCGGCTCGATGATGCTCGCCAAGGGCGAGGTCGACGGCCTGATCTGCGGCACCTGGGGCACCACCGCACAGCACCTGCGCTACATCGACCAGGTGATCGGCCGGCGCCCCGGCGCACCGGTGTACGCCTGCATGAACGGGTTGTTGCTGCCCGGCCGGCAGGTGTTTCTGGTCGACACGCACGTCAACTACGACCCCAGCGCCGAGGAACTGGCTGAGATCACCGCCATGGCGGCACAGGAAATGCTGCGCTTCGGCATCGAGCCCAGGACAGCGCTGCTGTCGCACTCCAACTTCGGCACCAGCGATCATCCGAGCGCGATCAAGATGCGCCGGACGCTGGCGCTGCTGCGCGAGCGCGCCCCGTGGCTCGAGGTGGACGGCGAAATGCACGGTGATGTCGCGCTCGATGGCCACGAACGGCAGACGCTGATGCCAGCCAGCGTACTCCAGGGCGACGCCAACCTGCTGGTGTTTCCCTGCATCGACGCCGCCAACATTGCCTACAACCTGCTGAAAACGGCCGCCGGCGGGAACATTGCCATTGGCCCGGTGTTGCTGGGAGCGGCCAAACCCGTGCACATTCTCACGGCCAGCGCCACCGTGCGCCGGATCGTCAACATGACCGCATTCGCGGTCGTTGATGCAAACAGTTGAAAACAAAAGAATTTTCAATTAGTGGGCGCACACTAATCGCACTTTTCATGCCACTTCGGGCACGTCGGGAACCCGCCTTGGCCCTTGCTTTTTGACGCCCGCTGCGGCACACTAGCGCCTTGGAATTTTCGGGTTAACCCGGGGATTCTCGAAAGGTGTATTTCATGTCGCGAACAGCGGCATCGCTTGTTGCCCAATCGCTTCTGGCCTTGTCGCTGTGTCTGGGACCGCTGGTCGGTCCCGGTACGGTGCAGGCTCGCGGCGCATTCCAGGGGTCCGAGGCCACCGTTTTGGTGGCCGAGTTGCCCAGGCAGGGTCAGCAGACGTACCGACTCATCCACGAAGGCGGACCATTTGCGCACGACAAGGACGGTGTCGTCTTTGGCAACCGCGAGCGTCTGCTGCCCGTGATGCGGCGCGGCTACTACCGCGAATACACCGTCGAGACACCGGGTGTGCGTCATCGTGGCGCCCGTCGCATCGTGTGCGGGGGCCACGAGCGCACGCAGCCCGACAAGTGTTATTACACCAGCGACCATTATTCGAGCTTCAAGAGGATTGTCGAACAATGAAGGCGCAAGAGCAGTTTCAGGCGGCGCAACTGAGCGCCGCAGATCGTTCACTGACTTTGGAAAGAGCCGCTGAGATGGATCAGCCCCTTCGCCAACCCCGGGAAACGCCACTCAGGAACGTGCGGCCCAACATCGTGCAGTCGATTCGCGCGTTTCACGCGCACGACCTGCTGGATGCGGCTTGCGAGCTGGGGCAACACTTCCTGTATGCCAACCTGGCACACGCGCAGACCAAGCAGGACGTGCTTGACCTGATTGCCGAGCAGTTCAGCCTGCCGGCGCATTTCGGCAAGAACTTCGATGCCCTGTACGACTGCATGACCGACCCGCTGCACAAGGCGGGCTCGCAGCCGGGCTTCATCGTCGTGCTCGAGCACATTCCGGCAACGATCAAGTTCGACAAGGAAGCGCGCGAGCAACTCCTGGACATCTTCCGCGACGCGGCCGACTACTGGAGCGACCGCAAGATACCGTTCCGCTGTTTCTATTCTTTTCGGTAGCCCGTTCTGCACCAACCGGCCAGGCAGAACGGGCCAACGAGGCCCAAGGCGAGACGCACACGGACGTTGCTGACGACCATGGCGAAAAAATGCCCACCGACAAACTGGTGGACATCTCCCCGCTGGCGCTGCGCATGAGCAGCCCATTCAACGCAGGCTACTGGCTCAGCGCCGCCTGAG
>CAZGOL010000021.1:0-11508 GCA_964527755.1 uncultured Ottowia sp. | reverse complement strand
TCGGCTGGCACCCGGTGTCCGAATGCCCGCGTCGCGCGAACTGGCGATCGATCTGGGCGTGTCGCGCAACACCGTCACCGGGGCTTTTGCACGCTTGGTGGCCGAAGGGTTGCTGGAAGCACGCGAACCCATCGGCACCTTCGTCGCGCGACAAGCACTTGCTACCGGACCACCCATGCAAACGATCCGGCCTGTGGACGGGCGCTTGCGACACGGTCCCATGCAGCGTCGCCACCACCTGAAGTTCAGGGGCCAGTCGCATGCGGTGCTGGCGCCGTACGAGGATTTGCTGGAGTATGACTTCTGGGTGGGCCGGCCTGATGCCCGGCTGTTTCCGGTGCGCACCTGGCAGTCGCTGTTGGTGGACATGCTGCGCGGGTCACCGCGCCATCTGTGCGACTACGGCGACCCCCAAGGCCTGCTCGAGTTGCGCCGAGCGATTGCCAACCATGTGGGCGCCACGCGGGGAATTGCCACGGACCCCGCGCGCATCCTGATGACCAACGGCATTCAGGAAGGGCTCAACATCCTGGCTTGGCTGTTGATCGCACCCGGCGTGACAGTGGCGGTCGAAAACCCCTGCTACCAGGGTGCCTCCAATGTGTTCATCAGCCACGGCGCGATGCTGCATGCGGTGCCCGTCGACAGAGAAGGCCTGCAAACGGCAAGACTGCCTCGGTCCGTGCCGCTGGCCTACGTCACACCCTCGCACCAGTACCCGATGGGCGCCACGATGTCGCTGGCGCGCCGCGAAGCGCTGCTGTCCTGGGCCGCGGCCAACGGCGGCTACATCGCCGAGGACGACTACGACAGCGACTTCTTTTACGACGGCGCGCCGCTGCCCGCCCTCAAGAGCCTCGATCGCAACGACCAGGTCGTCTACTTCGGCACCTTCTCCAAGAGCTTGGGCGCCGGACTGCGCATCGGCTACATGATTTTGCCGGCCGAGTTGTGCGAGCCGGCCCGCCACGCCAAGGCCTTGCTGAACAACTGCCAACCCTGGCTGGAACAGGCCGCGCTGGCCGCTTTCATCGCCGACGGCGCCTACGCCGAGCACCTGCGCCGTCTGCGCCAACTGTATGCGGCGCGGCGCAACCACCTGTGTGCTGCACTGGACCACTGCTTGCTCGACTGGCAGGTCGAAGGACTGGGCGGCGGCATGCACCTGGTGGTGCAACTGCCCGTCGGTGGCCCCGATGCGCGCACCGTGGAGGCCAACGCCCGCGCGCACGGCGTCGGCGTGTACGGCATCGAAAGCGGCAACGCCGTCTTGCTGGACACCCAACCCGATGATTCGCTGCATCGCCGCCTGCTGTTCGGCTACGCGGCGCTGACCGAAACCGAGATCAGCGATGGCGTACTGCGCCTGCGCGCCGCGATGAACTGCACCCACCACGTCGCGCCCTGAGGCTTGGGCAGCCCCTTCACTCGGCCGCGATGCGCAGTGCAGCGGCCGTCGCCCACGGCGCCAGAAACAGAGCCAGCACCAGCATGGCGCCCAGCAACGAGAAGTGTGCCGCCACACCCAAGCCGGCCGCGGCGGCCTGCACGGCCGCGGCGCCGAACACCAGCACGGGAACGTACAGCGGCAGCACCAGCAAGGCGAGCAGCACACCGCCACCGCGCGTCCCCAAGGTAAGCGCCGCGGCAATGCCTCCGATCAGACTGAGCAGCGGCGTTCCAACCAGCAGCGAAGCCAGCAGCACTCCCGCTGCGCGTCCGTCCAGATCGAACTGCAAGGCCAACACGGGCGACAACACCGCCAGCAACAAGCCCGACCCCAGCCAGTGTGCGGCCATGCGGGCCAGCACCAGCAGCGGCAAGGGCGCCGCGGCCAGCAGCAACTGATCCAGCGTGCCGTCGCGATGCTCGTCCGCAAACAGGCGCGGCAGCGACAACATGGCCGCGAGCAAGGCGGCCACCCAGATCACGCCGGGCGCCAGCTCACGCAGCAGCGCTGGATCCGCCCCAACGCCCAGCGGAAACAGACTGACCACGATGACAAAGAACACGAGCGCCGCACCGGCATCCGCGCGGCGGCGCAGCGTGATCCGCAGGTCGCGCACGAACAAGGCGTGCATCGCCCGGACAACGCTTGGTCGACGGGGCAGCATTGGGTCGCAATGCACCGGCAAGCGTGGCGCGGCCACCGTGTCCTCTGACCATGGTGCGGCGTCTGAGCTCACAGCGTCACCGTCACTTGAGTCGCCGGAGCCGCCAGCACCACGCTCTGATGGCTGGTCAACACCACGATGCCGCCGCCCGCGAGTTGCGCGGTCAGCAGGCCGGACAGCCATTGCGAGGCCGCCGCATCAAGCGCGTTGAAGGGCTCGTCGAGCACCCACAGCGGCGTGGCCTGACTGAGGGCCAGTCGTGCCAGGGCCGCGCGCCGCCGCTGGCCTTGCGAGAGCATGCGCACCGGCACGTGTTCACGCCCGGCCAGTCCGGCTGCCGCCAAGGCGCCCAGCAGCGCCTCGTGGTGGGGACGAAGCGCGGCCAGCACACACGCCACTCGCAGGTTCTCCAGTGCCGACAACTCGTCCTTGAGCGCGACGGCGTGCCCCAGAAACGCGAGCTGACGACCGAACTCCTCGCGCAGCCGGGTCACCGTCTGTCCCTGCCACAGCACGTGGCCGCGCCAGGGTGGCAACAGGCCACAGATCATGCGCAGCAGGCTGGTCTTGCCAGCGCCGTTGGCGCCCTGCACGCGCAGCAGCTGCCCCGGTGAAACACTCAGCGTCAGACCGGCAAACAGCAGCCGCCCACCGCGCATCCCGTGCAGATCGTCCAGCTGCAGATGGGGAGCGCCAGCGTGTCGGTCAGCCCGATGCGGGCCGCCATCCCGATCGGCCGCAAGCTCGGACGTCACCATGACTCACCGGCCGACCACGCGGTTCATCACCACCCGCACATCGCGGCTGCCGACCGCCACACGTTCGAGCGTGCCCTCGATGTCGCCGGGCTGGGCCGTTGCACTGCCCAGACGCGACACCCGTGCCACGATCTGGACCCGATCGAACTGCGACAGCGCGCGGCCCTGCGCCATGGCACTGCTGTCATCGAGCGTGAACGTGACCGGCCACCCGGTGGCGCGCGTGCGCATGGCCGCCAGCGGCATGGGCGGTCCATCGCCCGCCCTGGCAAAGACAAACAGGGTATCGCTGGGCGCCACACGCCCCGCCAGAGCTGCATCTACGGTCACGGTGCCGCGAATCTCTCGCGGCATGCCGCTGGTCGCCGACACCTCGGCCGCCGCGGCGCGCACTGCGGTGGGCGCCGGTGCCGTCTCGCCACCTTCCTGAGCCCGCGCGATCAGCGACTGGATCCGCGCCCGATCGTCATCGGAGCCAGCCGGAATCAGGGACTCCAGGTGACGCCAGTGGCGCAGCGCCAGCGCGCGGTCGTCCCGCTGAAACGCCGCCAGTCCGGCAAAGGCCAGGGCATTGAAGTTGTTGGGGTCGAGCTTGAGGGCACGCTCGACCAACCGCTCGGGCTCTCCCGCCAGGGTGCGATCGTTGGAGATGGCCAGGGTGTTGGCGTATTCGACCAGCAAGTCTGCGTTGTCGCCCATCAAGGCCACCGCCTTGCGGTAGGCCTCCAGCGCCGGCTGCAGTTGCCGGGTCTGGAAGTACGAACGGGCCAGCAGTACCCAACCCTCGCCATCGCTGGCATTCTTGGCCAGGCGCTCGGACAGGGCGGCAATGGCACGGTCATCCGACGCGTGGGGTTCGGTCGCAGGAGCCGGCGCCCGCGCCTGAACACCAGGCGCGTTCATGGCCGAGGGTTGCCCGACCACCCCGTACAACAAGGCAACCAATAGCGGCAAGGCGATCGCCGTGCCCAGCGCGGCGCCCCAGTTGGCGCGCAGGCTCGCCTGCCCCGCCTGATCGTCACGCAACTGCACCTGCAACGCCTGGCGCTGCAACTCCTGGCGCGCATTCTGATGCTCGGCGTCACTCAGCGTGCCCGCCGCGAGCTCCGCATCGAGCTCCCGCAGCCCGTCGGCCAGCACCGTCAGGCTTTCATCGCCGCCGGCTGCAGGTGGCCGATGGCGCAGCAGGGGCACGATGACTAGCGACAGCGCCAGCAACACCATGAAGGCGGCCACTCCCATGAAGGTGATCATGATCGGCGCGTCCCTTCCGGCAGGCTCAACAGCTGCTGTGCGCGCTGCGCTTCATCCGCGCTCAGCGCCACGCCCTCGTCCGCTTCACGCGTCGCCCGTCGGATGGCGCGCCACAACACGACCAGCGCCAGCGCCAGCAGGGCAAACGGTCCCACCCACAACAACACGGTCTTGGCGGTAAATCGCGGGCGATACAAGATGAAGTCGCCATAGCGCTCGACCATGAAATCGCGGATCTGCTGCGGCGAACGGCCGTCCTTGAGCTGACCGCGAATCTGCCGGCGCAGATCGATCGCCAGATCGGCGTGAGAGGCCGCGATGGTTTCGTTCTGGCAGACCAGGCAACGCAACTCTTCGGCGATCGCCATCACGCCTGTTTCCAGCACGACATCCTCGGCCAGTGCCGGGGCTTCTGCGGCACGCGCGAGAACGCCGAGCTGCAGCACACACGCCATCACCAGAATCAAGAACGATCTAGGCACCCAGGCTCCTCATCAGGGGCAGGATGGTGTCGCGCAGAACCTGCTCGGTGATCGGTCCGATCTGCTTGTGGCGGATCACGCCCTGCTTGTCGATCACAAAGGTTTCCGGCACGCCGTAGACGCCCAAGTCGATGCCGACCAGGCCCTGCGTGTCCGACAGCGACTCCCGATAGGGATTGCCGAAACGCGCCAGCCACTCGACCGCCTTGTCACGCTGATCCTTGTAATTGAGACCGTAGATCAGCACGGAGTTCGTCTTGGCCAGATTGACCAGCACCGGGTGTTCCAGGCGGCAAGCCACGCACCACGACGCCCATACGTTCAGCAGCCAGACCTTGCCGCGCATGTCCTGTGCCGAAAACAACCGATCGGGCGCACCCAGCTGCGGCAGTGCAAAGCTGGGCAAGGGTTTGTCGATCAACGGCGAGGGCACCTCTCGCGGCTTGAGCGTCAGGCCGACCCCGAGAAAGGCGATCAGCACGACGAATATCGCCAGCGGCAGCACGCCTTTTCTCATGAGCTGGCCTCACGGATGGCTGGTTGTGGCCGGTGGGCGACAGCCGTAGGCGTGACGGGCAAGGGCCCGGCGGACGCTTCACGGCGCACACGGCGCAGCCGATAGCGGCGATCCAGCACCGCGAAGAATCCACCGAGAGCCATCAGCAGGCAACCGCCCCAGATCCAGTCGACGAAAGGCTTGTAGTACACCCGCACGATCCAGCGCTGCCCCCCGACGCGCTCACCCAGAGCGGCGTACAGGTCGCGCGCGAGGCCGCTGTGAATCGCCGCCTCGGTCATGGGCGAAGTGTTGCTGCCAGCGGTGTAGACGCGGCGCTCGGGTTGCATCTGGGTCACGGGCTGGCCGTCGCGGGTCACACTCAGGCGGGCGACATCGGTGACGTAGTTGGGGCCGCGCCCGCGCTCCACGCCCTCCAGCTGAAAGGTGTAGCCCGCCAGCGTGGTGGTCTCGCCCGGCTCCATGGTGACGTCCTTCTCCAGTTCGTACGCGTTGACCATGGTCACGCCGACGATGAACACCGCTACACCCAGGTGTGCCACCAGCATCGCCCAGTAGCTGCCCGGTTGCGCTGCCCAGCGGCGCGGCCACTCGCCCGGCGGGTGGCGCCTGACCTGCTCGTACAGGTTGATCACGGTGGTGGCAAGGATCCAGAAAGCCAGGAACAGCCCAAATCCCACCATCGGCTTGAAGCTGCCCAGCGACAAAGGCGCAACCAGGGCCACTGCGGCGCTGACCACCAACGCCCAGCGCAAGCGTCGCGCCAGGTCGCCGGCGCTGGTTTGGCGCCAGCGTGCCAGCGGCCCGACGCCCATCAGGAACAGCGCTGGCGCCATCAGCGGAGCGAACACGGCGTCGAAATACGGCGGGCCAACCGACAACTTGCCCAAGCCCAGCGCATCGAGCACCAATGGATACAAGGTGCCCAGGAGGACCGCCGAAAAAGCCACCAGCAGCACCGCGTTGTTGACCAGCAGCATGGACTCGCGCGAGACCAACTCAAAGCGGCCGTCACTTCGAATCCTGGGTGCGCGCCAGGCAAACAGCAACAGCGAGCCGCCCACCACCACGGACAGGAACACCAGGATGTAGATGCCGCGCGCGGGGTCGGTGGCAAAGGCGTGCACCGAGGTCAGCACCCCGGAGCGCACCAGGAACGTGCCCAGCAGCGACAGCGAGAAGGCGATGATCGCGAGCAAGGCCGTCCACAGCTTGAAGGTGGCACGCTTTTCGGTCACGGCCAGCGAATGCAGCAGGGCCGTGCTGACCAGCCAGGGCATGAGCGACGCGTTCTCGACCGGGTCCCAGAACCACCAGCCACCCCACCCCAGCTCGTAGTAGGCCCAGACGCTTCCGACCGCGATGCCCAGCGTCAAAAAGCACCACGACACCGTGGCCCAGGGTCTCGACCAGCGCGCCCAGGCCGCATCCAGCCGCCCCGCGAGCAGCGCCGACACGACGAAGGCAAAGGCGACGACGGTGCCGACATAGCCCATGTACAGCAGCGGCGGATGAACGATCAGGCCCGGGTCTTGCAGTTGCGGGTTGAGATCCTGCCCGTCCAGCGCGGCCGGCACGAGCCGCTCGAACGGGTTCGAGGTCAACAGGATGAACAGCGCAAACCCCGCACTGACGGCCCCCATGACCCCCAGAATGCGCGCCACCGACGGCGCGTCCAGGTTGCGCGAAAAAAGGGACACCGCCAACGTCCAGCCCGCGAGAATCAGCAGCCAGAGCAGGATCGAGCCCTCGTGCCCACCCCAAACAGCACAGACGCGGTAGATCAGCGGCAACGCCGAGTTGGAGTGTTGCGCAACGTAGAGTACCGAAAAGTCGTTGCGCACGAACAGCAGCGTCAGGCAGGCAAAGGCCACGGCGACGAACAAGAACTGCGCGCGCGCCGCTGGTCGCGCCAGCGCCATCCAGCCGCTGTCGCCGCGCGCGGCGCCCACCAGCGGGAACAGGCTTTGCACCAGAGCCAGCGCCAGGGCCAAAATCAAGGCCAGTTGACCCAGTTCGGCCGTCACGGCTGTGCTTCCCGCAGAGCCTGGGAAGCGCCATGACCGGCGGTCTTCAGGGTGTCGGCCACTTCCTTGGGCGTGTAGTTCTCATCGTGCTTGGCCAAGACCTGATCGGCGTCGAAGCGGCCATCTGAACTCAGGCGGCCCTGGGCCACCACACCCTTGCCTTCACGAAACATGTCGGGCAGAAGGCCGCTGTAGCGCACCGGAATGCTGTGGGCACCATCGGTCACGACAAACTGCACCATCAAATCACCATCCTCGCGCTTGACGCTACCCGTCTCGACCAGGCCCCCCAGGCGAAAGTGACGGTCTTGCGGCGCCTGCCGGTCGATGACCTGCGAAGGGCTGAAGAAGAACACGAGATTGTCCTGAAAGGCGTTCAACACCAAAGCGCTGGCCACGCCGAGCGTGGCCAGTCCGCCGACAATGATGAGCGCCCGCTTGTTGCGGGACTTCACGGCACACTCCCTCCGGTCGCGCGTCGCAAGCGCCGCTGCCGCGCACGCAACTGCCAGAGCTCAAGCGCCACGACTGCGGCCATCATCCCGAGCGAACCCCAGACGTACAGACCATAGCCGCCCATCTCGATGAACGCCGCCCAACTGCGCCAGGCCATCATGACGACACCACCGTGATCGCCACCCGCGGGCGGGCGGGCAGGCCGGTCCGCGCGCCGTCGAGTTCGGGCGTCGTCCAGGCCGCGTGCCGTTCACGCTCCAGGATGATGAGGCGCACGCGCGCCAGTGCCACCGCGATGCAGTAGCACCACACGGACAGAACCATGATCAGCATGCCCGCCAGCATGGGCGCGGCGATGCTCGGGGCACTGGCTGGACTGATCGACGCGCCTTGATGCAGGGTGTTCCACCATTGAACCGAAAAGTAAATCACAGGGACATTCACCACCCCGACCAGCGCCAGCAAGCCTGCTGCCTGATCGGCGCGGCGCTCGTCTTCGATGGCCGCATGCAGCGCGAGATAGCCCAGGTAGAGGAACAGCAGCAACAGCTCGGAGGTCAGCCGGGCGTCCCAGACCCACCACGTACCCCAGGTCGGCTTGCCCCAGAGCGCCCCGGTCCACAACGCCAGCCACGTCATCAGCGCGCCGGTGGGCGCCAGCGCGCTGGCCAGCATCGACGCCAGCCGCACCTTGAAAATCAGGCCGAGCGCGGCCCAGAACGCCATGGCCAGATAAATCACCATCGACATCCACGCGGCCGGTACGTGCAGAAAAATGATGCGGTAGGCGTCGCCCTGCTGGGCGTCGGTCGGCGCCACGCCAAAGCCAACGACCAGCCCGACAAGGCCGAACATCACGGCCAGCACGCCGAACACCGCCGCTGCCCTGCCAGCCAGCGGATAGAAGCGCGCCGGCGCAGCGTAGTGAAACCAGTTGATGGAGGGGCGGATCGCACCCGACGCGCTCATGAGGCTTCTCCGGGTGGAGCAGGCGCCTGCGCTGCGGGCGCGACCGGCGCGATCTCGAACACCGAGAATCCGCCAACCCGGTAAACCAGCGTGGCGCCGGCAACGTCCTGTTGATCGTTGCCCATGAGGGGCAGCAAGCGCGCCGCCAGCGTCTTGCCCGAGGCGGTGTCGGTCAACGCGACAGCGCGCGTGGGCTGGCCTTTGGCCTGCAGCACGCCATACACCGGGTACTTGTGCTGGTCGAGCCAGGCATGGACGCGGCGCACCATGCCGTGCACGTCGGTCATGACGCCGAAATCCTGAAAGGCCACACCCAGTTGCTCAGGCGCCATCTGCCCGAGCAGGATGAGGTCGCGCAGGTGCAGCACCAGCACGGCCGCCCTGCCGCCAGCCAGCGCCTGCAAGGCAGCCATGCCCTGCTGCTCGGGCGCAACCAACGCTTGGGCAAAACGCTGGAAGTGCTGCAGCTGCTCGGACCCGGCGGCGCCGGTGGGTCCGCGCCAGAACGCCTGCTCGATGGCCTCCACCCCGGCTTGCTGCTCACGCCAGTGCGCCGGCACGAACAAGGGCAGGCCCAGGTGCTGAGCGAACACGGCATCGACGCCAGACAGGAGCTGGAACTGCCGCGAAACGTCCCACCATGCCAGCAACGCCTGATCCTTGGCCACGTGGCGCTTGAGCACCTCGGCCAGCGCCGTGACATCCTCGGGCGGTGCGGTCAGCGTCAGAAAGGGGTCGTCAACGCGTGCGCGCCAGTTGAGCAGCACCGGTCCGCGCGTCGATTCGGCGATCTCGAGTTCAGCCAGGGGTTTGGCGTCATCCGACGACCGCACCACCGCATGACGCACGCTCACCTGGGGTTGCGCAAAGGCCGCGAGCGACCCCAGGTCCGCCTCGGCAACGGTCGCGCCCAACTCGTAGTGATAAGTGGGCGTGACCGTACGCTGCATCCAAATCTGCGCCGCGGCGGCGGCCAGCAGGGCCGACCCCAGAACGATGGCGACCACGCTCCAGCGTCGCCGGCCGACCCCCGTACGCACCCTGGCGTCTGCGCTGTGCGGCATGGCGCGACTCAGCGTGTGTCAATCCAACCCGTCGCGCGATCGGGCACCGACCGCGTCGTGGCTCGAACCCTGGCGCCGATCAGCGCCTGATTTCCGTGCACGACGTCCCACCAGGCCGCCCAGCAGCAACCCACCGCCCAGCAGACCCAGCCCGGCACCCGTGTTCGAGGCGTCGGCCCTGATGCCGGCCAGCACCACGCCGCCTTCACGATTGTTGAACGACGAGGTCCTGGTCTTGCCGCCGGCCTTGCTCTCGAGTTTCTGGATACGCTGCTCAAGCGCCGCCTTCTCGCGCAGCTGGGTGTCCTGCTCGTTGATGATGATCTGGTCCTTGATCAGGTCGCTCCAGCCGTGCGAGTAGGTCCAACCACCCGGGTTGACGTGCTCCAGGCCCTTCATGTAGCGCGCCACGTGCTGCTCCCACATCTCGGCGAAGGTGCGGTCGACCAGAGTGGACTGGTTCTGCTTGGCGAAGAACAGCGACGAGAAGCCGCCCGGCTCGTCCTTCTCGGGTTCGGTCAACGCCGGGCGGTTGGTTTTCTGACCCACCAGCAACTTGTCGTCATAGAGCTTCTGCACCACCTTGCGCGACTCCTCGACCAGCTTGGTGCCCTGCTTGATGCCGTCATCCATCATCGTCAGGTAGGTGTCGGCAAAGCGCTGCGAGTGGCATTGCGAGCAAGTGCCGACCCAGGCGGTCTTGCGATCCTTGAACCAGGGATCGTCCAGGTTGTCGGCGATGTTCTTGAATGGCAAGAAACCCCAGCGCACCTTGCGCACCGTATTGTGAGTGAACTGACCCTTGAATTCGAAGTGGCAGCCCTGGCAGGTGGGGCCGGTGAAGCCACCTTTGGTGTTCTGGTCGGCCAGACGGGCGTTCCAGTTCCAGCTGTCGCCACGGGTCTGGTACTGCGTGCCGTGCTTGGAGAACATGTACTGCTCGAATTCGTTGTGATCCACCCCGTTGTGGCAAGTGGCGCAAGCCTCCGGCTTGCGCGCCTCGACGGTGGAAAATTCGTGCCGCGTGTGGCAGTTGTCGCACTTGGTCTGGTTGGTGTGACACATGGTGCAGCTGGCCGCGACTTCGCGCTCCTGCAATGCCGCCCAGGTTGCCGTTTCGACGTTGGCCATGTAGTCGACGGTGTGCGAGGGGTGGCCGTTGTCCCACTGTTTCTGTGGCCAGACCAGGGTGTCGCGCTCGGACTCGGCCTCTGCGAACTGACGCACGTGGCAGCTGCCGCAAACGGTGCGGTCGGGCAGGTGCAGATCCTTGGCGTGATTGCCCCCCTTGGCGCCAATGCCCATGTGGCAATCGGTGCATTGCACCTCTTTCAGTGGCTCACCCTGGGCCAACTTGTTCTGCGCACGCAGGTTGTCCTCGACCTCGATGATGATGCCCTTCTTGTAGGCGCGCACATCGCTGTCGGGCAACTGGCGGATCTGATCCAGGTTGGCGTGCACGCTCTTTTGCCACGACGTCACCCAGCCGTGCGTGGCGTCGGTGTGGCAGCTCACGCACTGCTCGCGCGTGACTTCCATGTCCAGCGCGGGCGGTTTGTAGAACAGCGATGGCGCCAGGTACATGTCCATGGGGATGGGCTCCCAGTACTTGGCGAACTTGCCCTTGGTCAGCTCGGCCCGATAGCGTTTGGACAAAGCGTCGAACAACTCCTTCGGCGAGGCATCGCGCGAGAGGTTGAGTGCCTTGAGCTGCTCGTCCGGGACCGTGTCCCAGATCGCAGCGGTGGCCGGCGCCTGCGCCGACACAAGGCCGACGAACAACGCCAGCAGACTGAGTAAACGCGCGAGCATGCTTGCCTCCATCCCGTTTGCACTTGGGTACGACTGCATCATGATCGTCCCGCAC
>CAZGOL010000020.1:0-26821 GCA_964527755.1 uncultured Ottowia sp. | reverse complement strand
GGCGCCGGTGACGCGCGCCGCCCCCGCGGTGGCCAGCGTCCCGCGCGCCGAGGGCGAACGGCCGCTCGCCTCGCCCGCGGTGCGCCGGCGCGCGCTCGACCTGGGCGTCGAGCTGCGCTACGTGCACGGCAGCGGCCCGGCGGGGCGAATCCTGCACGACGACCTGGACGCCTGGGCCGCCGGGCGCGGGCAACTGGCCGCGGGTGCGTCGTCGCAATACGTCGAGCGCCACGGCGAGCAGGCGATCCCGGTGATCGGGCTGCGCCGCAAGATCGCGCAGAAGATGCAGGAGTCCAAGCGGCGCATCCCGCACTTCGCCTACGTCGAGGAAATCGACGTGACCGAGCTCGAGCAACTGCGCGCGCGCCTGAACGCCCGCCACGGCGCCACGCGCGGCAAGCTCACCGTGCTGCCCTTGCTGGTGCGCGCGCTGGTGGTGGCGCTGCGCGACTTTCCGCAGATGAACGCGCGCTACGACGATGACGCCGGCGTGGTCACGCGCCACGAGGCGCTGCACCTGGGCGTGGCCACGCAGACACCGGGCGGGCTGATGGTGCCGGTGCTGCGCCACGCCGAGGCACTCGACCTGTGGGGTTGCGCGGCCGGCATCGCGCGCGTGGCCGAGGGTGCGCGCAGCGGCAAGGCACCACGCGAGGAACTGTCGGGCTCGACCATCACCATCACCAGCCTGGGGCCGCTGGGCGGCATCGTCACCACGCCGGTCATCAACCACCCCGAGGTGGCCATCATCGGCGTCAACCGGATCGTCGAGCGGCCCATGCTGCGCGGTGGACAGGTGGTGGCGCGCCTGCTGATGAACCTGTCGTCCTCGTTCGACCACCGCGTGGTCGACGGCATGGACGCCGCGGAGTTCATCCAGGCGATCCGCGCGCTGCTGGAAACCCCGGCCCTGTTGTTCACGGAGTAAGTCGATGAAGGAAATCACCACCAAACTGCTGGTCATCGGCGGCGGGCCCGGCGGCTATGTGGCGGCCATCCGCGCCGGCCAGCTGGGCATCCCGACCGTGCTGGCCGAAGGCGCCGCGCTGGGCGGCACCTGCCTGAACATCGGCTGCATTCCGTCCAAGGCGCTGATCCACGCCGCGCAGGGCTTCGAGCAGGCGCGCCAGCAGGCGGCGGGCTCGCCACTGGGCATCCGCGTCAAGGACCCGCAGATCGACATCGCGCAGACCGTACGCTGGAAGGACGGCATCGTGCAGCGCCTGACCGGCGGCGTCGGGGCGTTGTTGCGCAAGGCGGGGGTGCAGGTGCTCAAGGGCTGGGCCCACATCGACGACGGCAAGACCGTCACCGTCAAGGCGGCCGAGGGTGATCCGGTGCGCGTGCGCTGCGAGCACCTGCTGATTGCCAGCGGCTCCGAGCCGGTCGAGCTGCCCTCCATGGCCTTCGGGGGGGCCATCTGGTCGTCCACCGAGGCGCTCTCGCCCGAGGCGCTGCCCAAGCGCCTGGTGGTGGTGGGCGCGGGCTACATCGGGCTCGAGTTGGGCATGGCGTATCGCAAACTGGGCGTGGAGGTGACGGTGGTCGAGGCCATCGAGCGCGTGCTGCCCACCTACGACGAGGAACTGACCAAGCCGGTGCTGGAGGCGCTCAAGAAGGCCGGCATCGTGCTGCACCTGGGCTGCAAGGTCCGGGGCTGGGACGAGCACCAGGGCGTGCACGTGCGCAACGACACGCGCGCCGAGGAGTTCGCACTGCCCGCCGACCGCGTGCTGGTGGCCGTGGGGCGCCGCCCGCGCACCGGCGGCTTCGGGCTCGAATCCCTGCAGCTGGACATGGCCGGGCGCCACGTGGCCATCGACGCCCATTGCCGAACCTCGATGCGCGACGTGTGGGCGATCGGCGACGTCACCGGCGAGCCCATGCTGGCGCACCGTGCCATGGCGCAAGGCGAATGTGTGGCCGAGCAGATCGCCGGCCGCAATCGCCGCTTCGAGCCGATGGCCATTCCCGCCGTGTGCTTCACCGACCCCGAGGTGGTGGTCGCCGGCCGCACCCCGGCCGAGGCGCGCGCGGCCGGCATCGACTGCATCGAGGCCCACTTCCCGTTTGCCGCCAACGGCCGCGCCATGACGCTGGAGTCAAGCAGCGGCTTCGTGCGCGTGGTCGCCCGCAAGGACAACCACCTCATCGTCGGCTGGCAGGCCGTGGGCCAGGGCGTGTCCGAGCTGGTGGCCGCCTTCAGCCAGTCGATCGAGATGGGGGCGCGACTGGAGGACATCGGCGGCACCATCCACGCCCACCCGACGCTGGGCGAGGCGGTGCAGGAGGCGGCGCTGCGCGCGCTGGGGCACGCACTGCACGTGTGATCGGCGGCGGCGCGGCCGTTCCAGGATATTGTTCAAATCGGCGTTTTGCGCTTGACTGACGTGCCACAACAGCTATTCATTTGATAGTTCTTGCGGCGGTGGCCTCGCGCCGCACCTGCAGCGCGCGCCACACCAGCAGGCCCAGCGCCAGCGCCGCCGGCAGGGCCAGGCCCGCAAACGCCACGCGATAGCTGCCGCTGCCCGAAGCCAGCAGCCCGAACGCCGGCGAGCCGCACACCACCCCCATGAAGGTGAACAGCAGCGTGCCCCCGGTGGCCACGCCCGCCTGCCCGTCGGGCGCCTGGCGCGCCACGGTGGCCAGGTACACGCCGTTCCAGCCGATGGCCGATGCACCCAGCAAACCCACGACGAGCCAGATGGTGGCCGTCGACGAATCGGGCTGCAGCGCCGCCGTGAGCAGGCAGCCGACCATCATCAGCACCGCCAGCAGGATCAGCGTGTTGCGCGGACCCAGGCCCCGGTCGGCGATGGCGCCCCAGGCCACGCGGCCGATCACCCCCGCCAGCTGCGACACCGACAGCGCCGCGCCGGCGGCCAGCAGCGACAGGGCCAGCGTCTGGTTCAGGTAGGTCACCATGTAAGCTGTCACCGACACCTGCACCGCCGAGAACAGGAACGAGCACGCCGCCAGCACCACCAAAGGCCGGTGCGCCAGCACCAGGCGCAGCGGGCGCAGCAGCGCCGACAGCTCCAGCGACGCCCCGCCCGGCTCGATGTCGGCGTCCAGCTGCTGGCGCAGGGGCTGCGCCAGCGGCACGCAGGCGGCGCAGGCCGCCGCTACCATCAGCAGCGCGCCCTGCCAGCCCAGCCCCAGCGCCAGGCCCGGCACCAGCGCGCCGGCCAGGATGCCCCCCGCCGGCACGCCGGTCTGCTTGACCGAGAACACCAGCGACATGCGCTCCGGCGGCGTTGTGCGCGCCAGCAGGTGCGAACTGGCCGGCGTGATGGGCCCGTAACCGGCGCCGACCAGCAAGGCTCCCAGCGCGACCGCCGGCAGCCAGGGCACCGCGCACAGCATCAGGCCCAGCATGCACAGCAGCAGCCCGATCTGGCTCATCCGGATGGCGCCCAGCCGCCGCACCAGCGCGCCCGACACCAGGCTGGCCAGCATGGCGGCGAAATAGCACACCGCCACGTACACGCCCACCAGCGCCGGCGACACGCCCAGCGCCTGCGCCGCGGCCGGGGCCATCGCCGGCAGCGTGAGCAGCGCCATCGACACCATGGCCTGGATGGCCGTGGTGACCAGCAGGCTGGTCCAGGCGCTGGCCATCATGCACGCGCCCCAGCGGCGGGAGGACGCCACGCCTTTTCAGCGAAATGGCCCTCCAGGCACGCCTGGATTGCCACACCAGCTATCGAATTCATATTGCACTACTCCGCCGTCCGCCGCAGCGTCTGCACCACCGGCCGGCGCAGCACCTCGCGCAGGCCCCACCAGCCGGCCGTCAGTGCCAGCAGCGCACCGGCCAGCGCGCCGACCAGCGGCACCAGCGGCGAGGCACTCCAGTTGAAGTCGAACACCTGCCGCGCCATCGCCCAGCCGACGGCGATCGCCGCCAGGCTGGCAAGCAGGCCCGCCAGCAGCCCCACCCCAGCCAGCTCGGCGCGCTGCACGTGGCGCAGCAGGCGGCCGCTGGCGCCCAGGGCGCGCATGATGGCGTATTCGCGCGCGCGCTCCTCGCGCGTGGCGCCCACGGCGGCCAGCAGCACCAGCAACCCGGCGGCCAGCGTGAAGCCG
Organism: uncultured Ottowia sp.; assembly: GCA_964527755.1. Classification (GTDB taxonomy): domain Bacteria; phylum Pseudomonadota; class Gammaproteobacteria; order Burkholderiales; family Burkholderiaceae_C; genus Ottowia. Next base: position 22,729 of record CAZGOL010000020.1, on the reverse strand, counting down.
AACAGGAACTCCACCGCTCGAATCACCTGGTCGAGCACGCGCTGCACCTGCGCGATCGACTGCTCGGTGTCGACGTTGGTGATGTTGGGAAACTCGCGCACCAGCGCGTTGTCGAAGCCCGCCCGCCCCGGTGCGCGAAACGCGGCGATGTAGGTGATCGGCAGATCGGGCAGTTCCGCCACCGGGAACATGACGAAGAAATTGACGTGCATCGACGCCCAGTCGACTTTGCGCAGCGAGGTGATGCGCCCCTCCACCGGCGCGCCCCCCACATCGAAGCGCAGCGTGTCGCCCAGCTTCAGGCCCAGCGTCCTGGCCAGGCCCTCCTCCACGCTCACCGCGCCGGCCTCGCCCGGTTGCCAGCGGCCGGCGGTGATCTCGTTGTGGGGCGGGCGCTCGGCGGCGTGCGAGAGGTTGAACTCGCGCTCCACCAGGTGCTGCGCGCGCTCCTCGGCATAGTCGTCCGGCGCCACCGTGCGGCCGTCGACCGCCACCAGCCGGCCGCGAAACATCGGGTACCAGTCCATCCGGTGCACGCCCGCCTGCGTCAGTGCATGGCGAAAGGCTTCGGCCTGGTCGGGCATGATGTTGATGACAAAGCGGTTGGGTGCGTCGGGTGGCGTCGCCTGGCGCCAACTGGCGATCAGGTCGGTGCGCAGCAGCACCAGCAGCACCAGCGCCAGCAGGCCCACCGCCAGGCTGCTGACCTGCACCACCGCGTAGGCCGGGCGCGCCGCCAGCTGGCGCGTGGCCAGCACCAGCCAGCGCGGCGCGCGCGTCTCGCGCACCAGCCGGTGCAGCAGCCGCACCGCGCCCCAGGCCAGAAGTGCGAACACCAGCACCGCGGCGGCGAAGCCGCCCACCGCGATCAGCCCCAGCGCGAGGTCCGAGCTGACCGCCAGCAGCAGCCCCGAAAACCCCGACACCCCCAGCGCCAGCGCCGCGATCGAGGCCGGGCGCAACTGCCCCAGCTCGCGCCGGATCACGCGCAACGGCGGCACCTGCGCCAGTTGCAGCACCGGCGGCAGCCCGAACGCCACCAGCAGCGTCAACCCCAGCCCCAGCCCGGCCAGCGCCGGCCAGGCGCTGGCGGCGGGCAGCGCGGTCTCGACCAGACCCGCCATCAGCCACACGAAGCCATGGTGCGCCGCCCAGCCCAGCAGCACGCCCGCCACGCTGGCGGCCAACCCCGCCAGCAGGAACTCGACTGCGTAAGCCCCGGCGATCGCGCGCTGGGGCACACCCAGCACGCGCAGCATCGCCGCGGTGTCCAGGTGACGTGCCGCAAAGCCGCGCGCCACCAGTGCTACCGCCACCGCCGACAACAGCGCCGCCAGCAGCACCACCAGATTCAGGAATTTCTGCGCACGTGCCAGCGTTTGCTGCATTTCGGGCCGTCCGTTGGCCAGCGACTCCAGCCGCACGCCGCGCACGCCGGGCTGCCGGAGCACCCCTTCGGCCCAGGTGGCAAAACGCGCCACCGCCGCGTCAGGCCCGGCCAGCGCCAGCCGCCAGGTGACGCGGCTGGCCGGCTGTACCAGCCCGGTGGCAGGCAGGTCGGCGGCGTTGACCATCACGCGCGGCGCGAAGCTCATGAAGCCGGCGCCGCGGTCGGGCTCGAGCGCAATCAGGTGCGTGAGCGTGAAGCGGCTGTCGCCCAACAGCAGCGAATCGCCCACGCGCAGGCCCAACGCCTCCAGCAACGCCGGGTCGGCCCAGGCCTGGCCAGGCGCAGGCACCGCGCGCGTGGGCTCGCCCGTGCGGTCTTGCGCATCGCGCGCCAGCCGCAACTGGCCGCGCAGCGGATAACCGTCCGGCACCGCCTTGAGCGCGACCAGCCGCGTGGCGCCGCCCCGCGCGTCGTCGGCGCGCGCCATGGTCGGAAAACCGAGCGTGAGCACGCCTTTGAGCCCGTCCGCGCGCGCGCGATCGAGCCAGAAGCTCGCCGGTGGCTGGTCGCTCACCACCACCACGTCGCCACCCAGCAACTGGCGCGCGTCGCGCTGCAAGCCAGCCTGCAGCCGGTCGGAGAAAAAACCCACCGCGGCAAGGGCGGCCACCGCCAGCAACACGGCCAGCATCAGCAGGCGCAACTCGCCCGCCCGCACGTCGCGCCACAAACCGCGCCAGCCCAGTTCGATCCAGGAAACCCGCATGCCCCGCACGATAGCGCATGCGGCGCCGCGCCCGCGCTACGATGGCCCGAACTCCCGGAGAAACCCATGCCCGCCTTCAGCACCCTGCGCATCGACAAGGACCCCGCCCAACCGCGCATCGCGCGCCTGCTGCTCAACCGCCCCGAGCGGCTGAACGCCATCAGCGACGACATGCCCGCCGAGATCCGCGCCGCCGTCGACTGGGCCAGCGACGACGACGAGGTGCACGTCATCATCGTCGAGGGTGCCGGCAAGGGCTTTTGCGGCGGCTACGACCTGGCCGCCACGGCCGAGCAGCACATCGAGCACCCCTGCCAACAAGAGACCATGCCCTGGGACCCCATGCGCGACTACCGCGCCATGAAGCGCTACACCGAGGACTTCATGAGCCTGTGGCGCTGCCCCAAGCCCACCATTGCCAAGGTGCACGGCGCGGCCGTGGCCGGCGGCAGCGACATCGCCCTGTGTTGCGACCTGCTGGTGATGGCCGAGGACGCGCGCATCGGCTACATGCCCACGCGCGTGTGGGGCTGCCCCACCACGGCCATGTGGACCTACCGGCTGGGCGCCACGCGCGCCAAGCAGCTCATGTTCACCGGCGACATCATCGACGGCCGCACCGCCGCCGACTGGGGCCTGGCCAACCAGGCCGTGCCCGTCGGCGAGCTGGATGCGGCCGTGATGCTGCTCGCCGAGCGCATCGCCGGCGTGCCGATCGGCCAGCTGCAGATGCACAAGCTGATCGCCAACCAGGTGATGCTGGCCATGGGCCTGGAGCAGTCGCAGATGATGGCCTCGGTGTTCGATGGCATCACGCGCCACAACCCCGAGGGGATGTGGTTTCGCCGTTACGCACAGGAGCACGGCTTCAAGGCCGCGGTGCAGTGGCGCGACAGCGGCAAGCCGATTCCGGAAGGCGCGGAGGCGCAGGCCCTGGTTCGGGAGATGGAGCGCAAGCGTTAGCGCCGCGTGTCCACGCGCTCGATCTGGCCGCACGCGATGGGCAGCGTCACCTGCGCAGGAATCGGACCCAGCGACGCCACGCTGGGTGGCAACGCCGTGCCGGCGGGTACGCCGTGGATGAAGACCACGCGCCGGTTCAAGTCGAGTTGCTGGCCCGGAAACGCCTTGGCGAGGGCGTCCTGCAGCGCTTGCAGGGACACCGTTTCGCGATAGTGGTAGTCGCCCCTGGCATCGGCCGTCGGATAGCTGCCGTGTGCCACGTCCATGCTGGCGGGTTGCGCGATGAACGGCACCATGGTGGTACCGGCCACGCGGCCGGTCTCGATCAGGTCGATGACGCCGTCACGGTTGGTGTCCGAGCCCACCGCAGGGCAAGTTGCCTGCTCGCCGTCGGCGAAGCCGTGGAAATGCTGCCAGTGCACCGTGGCGGGCGGCGCGCCATGCACGCGGATGTCGATGGTGAGCTGGTTGCCACTGATCGCAAAACGCGCCTCGCCACTGGTCGATGTTTTGGTGACTTGGGTGTTCAGCGGGTACAGGTGCGCGACATAGCTCGCGTGCTCCGGGGTTGCTGCCTGCAGTCCGCCCAGTGGCGCCAGCGCCAGCAGGCCCGCCGCCACAGTTGACAGGCTTGTTTGAAAGAGGTTCATCGAGATCTCCACGAGGGTTCGAATGCAAAAAGTCTAGGCACGTCAGCGCCCGGTTGCACCGACGGCTGGCCAATACAGACGAGCCCGGACGGGTTTCGAACAAACGCCGACAATCCACGCTGGGGAACCGTGGGCGCAACATGCGTGTACAAGGGCATCGGCCGGAGTCCCCATCGCCGCGGGGTCGGCCGCAACTCCTAGAATGGGCCGCGACCGCAGCCGCACGAACAGCAAGGAGAACCACCATGAAGGGCGACGCCACCGTCATCGGGCACCTGCAGGCCCAGCTCAAGAACGAGCTCACCGCGATCAACCAGTATTTCCTGCATGCGCGCATCCAGCGGCACTGGGGGCTGGACCGGCTGGCCAAGAAGGAGCACGAGGAATCCATCGGCGAGATGAAGCACGCCGACCGCCTCATGGAACGCATCCTGATGCTCGACGGCCTGCCCAATCTGCAGGATCTGGGCAAGCTGATGGTGGGCGAGGACGTGCCGGAGATGCTGGCGTGCGACCTGAAGCTGGAACGGGGTGCGCAGGTCACCATCAAGGACGGCATCGCCCACTGCGAGAGCGTGCGCGACTATGTATCGCGCGACCTGCTCCAGGACATCCTGAACGACACCGAGGAGCACATCGACTGGCTCGAGACGCAGATCGAGCTGCTGGCCAAGGTGGGCCCGCAGAACTACCTGCAAAGCCAGATGGACGCAGGAAGCTGAGTCGCTTCGCCGCGATGCGTGCACCAAAAAGGGGGCCACGGGCCCCTTTTTTCATGCCACTTGTCACTTGAGTGCAACATATTGAATGACAATGATTCGCATTTGTATAGAATTCGACGCTCATTGCAAGCCAGCCAGCGGTGGCGGGTGCACCGAAAGGCACCCGGCCCGGTCCCGTCAGCCAGCCTCTCCTTCCACCCGCTTGCCGACGCGATCATGCCCACTTCCAGCCAACCTCGATCCAACCGCCCTCTGGCGCCCACCACATCGGCGCAGGACAAGTCCGTCCTTGACGCCATCACCGCCCCGCTGTGGCCCCTGGGCACGCTGCTGCTGGCCGGATCGCTGAGTTCAGCCGCCCTGGCGCAGACGCCGGCCGGCGGTGCCGCCGCGACGCTGCCGACCGTGACCGTCACCGACACGGCCATCGAGCCCGAGGGCAAGCAAAGCCTCAAACCCGCGACCACGCGCATCGGCAAGACCCAGCAGGAGCTGCGCGACGTGCCGCAGTCGATCACGGTGGTGACCGAGAAACTGATCGACGATCGCAACCTCGACACGCTGAAAGATACGCTCAAGAACACTGGCGGCACCAGTTTCCTGGCGGCCGAGGGCGGCGAGGAAGACATCCGGCTGCGCGGCTTCTCACTGGCCACGTCGGGCGACATCTACGTCGACGGCCTGCGCGACCCGGCCTTCTACGATCGCGACATGTTCGCCATCGACCGCATCGAGGTGCTGCGCGGCTCGGCCTCCATGCTGTTCGGACGCGGCTCGACCGGCGGCGTGGTCAACCAGGTCAGCAAGGTGCCACGCCTGATCGACCAGCACGAAGTCACCGTGACGGGCGGCAGCCACGGCTTTTTCCGCACAACCGGGGACTTCAACCTCAAGACCGGCGAGAACGCCGCGCTGCGCCTGAACGCCATGCTCAACCGCGCCGACAACAACGGCTCCGGCAGCAGCATCGACAAGCAGGGCCTGGCCGCCGCCTACCGCCTGGGCATCGGCACGCGCGACGAGTTCTCGGCCGGTCTCTACTACCTGAACAACCGAAACGGGATCAACTATGGACTGCCCTGGATTCGTCCGAAGGCCGATTCCCCGGTGGGAGACACCACCATCCTTCCGCTGGACCCGAGCCGCTACTACGGCATGGCGAGTGACCGCAACAACGGCAGCGCGGCCCACCTGACGCTCAGCCACCTGCATCGCTTCGACCACCAGGGCGAGCTGCGCACCACCTTCCGCACCGGCCGTTACGAGCGCGACCTGCGTCCCAGCACGATCCGCCTGTGCCGCCGCACGACCAACGCGCAGGGCGTGGTGAGCAACCCGCAATGTCCGACGGCCGTGTCGCTGGAAAACTTCGGCCCCGACACCATCCTCACGCGTGGCGCGCCGCTGAAGATCCAGAACCTGAACAGCACGGTGCTGCAAAGCGACTACAACGGCAAGTTCCAGACCGGCGGCCTCAAGCACACCTTGCTGGCCGGAGTCGAACTGGTCGGTGACAGCTTCACCAACTACACCGCGAGCACGCCGACGGGGGTGAACCTCGGCAAGCCGACCACCACGGTCGGCACCCCCGACGATGGCGCCTGGATCGACGAAGGCGCGCGCATGCTCTCGCCCGGGCGCACCTTCAAGGCGCGCTCGGTGGGCGTATATGCGCAAGACCTGCTCGAGCTGACACCGCAGTGGAAGCTCCTCGGCGGCCTGCGCTATGACCACTTCAAGGGTCGCTACTGGCAGGCCGCCGCCGGCACCAACCCCGCCGCCGAACGCAGCCGCAGCGACGGCGTCTGGAGCAAGCGCCTGGGCTTGTTGTATCAGCCAAACGACACCCAGTCTTACCACGCCGCGTGGGGCACCTCGTTCAACACCTCGGGCGACACCTACCAGTACGACCCGCTGGGCGCCAACACGCCGCCCGAGAGCAGCGAGAACTTCGAGGTGGGCGCGCGCTTCGACTCGGAGGACAAACGCTTCACCACTCGCGTCGCCGCCTTCTACGCCGTCAAGAAGAACGAGCGCAACCGCGACCCGGACAACGCCGCGCAGGCCTACCTGCTCTCGGGCAAGCGCCATTCGGCCGGCCTCGAGTTCGACTTCGCCGGCCGCGTCACGCCGAAGTGGGAGGTCTATGCCTCCTACGCCTTCATACCCTGGGCCAGAATCGACAAGGGTGCGCCCAGCACGGCGCAGTCGCTCAGCGGCGAGTTGCAGGGCCAGCGCCCCTCGCTCACCCCGCGCCACAGCGGCACGGTGTGGACCACTTACGCCTTCACGCCGCAATGGCGCATCGGCGGTGGACTGACCTTCCGCTCCAAGCAGTCGCCCAACCGCAACCCGGGCTGGGACGCCAAGGGATTCGTGACGGCCGACCTGATGGCCGAATACACCGTCAACGACCTGCTGTCGCTGAAGTTCAACGTGTCCAACGTCACCAATCGCCGCTACGCCGATGCGCTCTACACCGGTCACTACACGCCCGGCGCCGGACGGCTGTACATGCTGAGCGCCTCGTTCAAGTTCTGATCGCCGGAGCCCGACCATGTCGCACCGCCGCCTCTTCCTGCAGCAACTCGGGGCCGCCCTGGGCGTGACGGCATTTCCCGCCCTGGCCCAGGCAAACCGCGCCGGCACCTCGCTGCGCGTGGGCGGCGGCTGGCGCATGAACGAGCACGAGTACCAGGTCGGCGCACTTGGCGTCGATTTCGCCCAGGGGCGCGTGAGCACCTTGTTCGCCCTCACCACACCCACTCTGCCGCACGCCATCGTGCCCGAGCCCGGCGGCGGCTTTCTGGCCGTGGCCACGCGCCCGGGCACCTGGATGCTGCGCGTCGATGCCGACGGCCGTGTCAGGCACCGCCTCACGGCGCAGGACGAAGGCGACGCGCGCACCTTTGACGGCCACGTGATCGCCAGCCGCGACGGCCACTGGCTCTACACCGGCGAGACCGACCGCCAGACGGGCGCCGGCTGGGTCAGCGTGCGCGATGTGCGCGATTTGCGCAAGGTGGCTGAGCACCGCACGCACGGCATCGATCCGCACCAGATCCTCGTCGACGCCCAGGATCGCCTGGTGGTGGCCAACGGGGGCATCCGGCGCACGTCCACCGGCGGCAAGCGCGAGCTCGACCGCATGGACCCGAAGCTGGTGTTGATGAACGCCGACAACGGTGAAAAACTGGGCGAATGGAACCTGCGCGACAAGCGCCTGGCGCCGCACCACATCGCCTGGAACCGCCCGCTGGCCGGTGGTCCCCAGCTGCTGGGCATCGGCCTGCAGGCCGAGCACGACGACCCGGCGCAGCGCCGCGAAGCGCCGATCCTTGCCGTGTGGGATGGCAACGAACTGACGACCCCCAGCCACGTTGTGGCGGACGGCTACGCCGGCGACGTGGCCGCCGGTCCCAATGGCGGGTTCGTGCTGACAGCTCAGTTTGCCAACCGCATCGTGCTGTGGCAACCGCACGAGGCCAGCCAGCTGATGACGATCGGCAAGGTCCAGAACCCCTGCGGCCTGTGGCCGCTGGAGGACGCACCCGGCGTCGCCATCGGCGGCGGCCTGGGCTTGGCGCGCTGGCACCCCACCGAGGCCGGTGGCATGCTGCGCTGGCCGGTCGGCATGGCGGCCGGCAACCACTGGGCCATCCTGGCGTGACCCACTGGTCGGACATTCTCAAAAGCGATTGACAATGAGAATGGTTCGCATTTAATATTCACCCATCAATGAACTCGTCGGCGTGTCTCCACCATGATCGTCTGTGTCTGCAATCGGGTATCGGATCGCACCATCACGCGGATGGCGCACGTCGGCATGGGCTTCGACGAGATCCAGCTCGAACTGGGCGTGGCCACATGCTGCGGCCGCTGCGAAAGCGCGGCACGCGAGTTGGTGGCCCAGTGCAGCGCCGGACAACCGACGGCCGCGCTGAACCTGGCGCCCACCAGCGCGGCCGGTACCGACCGGCTGCGTGCCTGACTCGGATTCCCCTGCGCCGACCTGTTCAAATGAGCCACCCTGCAACACTCGCCGTCCTCGGGGCGCTCGTGCTCGTATTGGGCGCGTTGCCCTGGATCCTGCGGCGCTGATTCACGCCGCCGTCTTGCCCGCCGCCGCGCTTTGCGGCACTCTTGACATCACCCGCACCCGCGTTATTCCCGTGCCCAGTGCCGCCGTGCCCCCGTTTCGCCTGCCCCGCCTGACGCGCAACGCCGCGATCGTCGCCAGCGTGGTGGTCATGCACGTCGTGGCCCTGTGGGCACTGCAAAACGGTTTGTTCCGGCGAGCGATCGAGGTGGTGGTGCCTGCCCAGGTGCTCGTCGAGTGGGTGGCGCCTCCTCCACCCGCGCCCGCAGCCGCCCCGCCGGCACCCCAGACCGCCCCCCAGCCCACACCCGCCAAGCCCGTGCTCAAGCCCACCCTGGTGCCGCCGCGTTCCAAGACGGTGCCGCGCCCCGCACCGCTGCCCGAACCCCAGCCATTGGCCGTGGAAGCGGCAACGCCGAGCGCGCCTGTCGTGGCCGTTGCCCCTCCCGCACCGGTGGCGCCAGCCACCGCGCCGGTGACCGCGCCCGCCCCGCCGGCGCCGGCGGTGGTGCAACCCTCATCGAGCGCTGCCTACCTGAACAACCAGCCGCCGCCCTACCCGGCCATGAGCCGTCGGCTGGGCGAGACGGGACGGGTGGTGGTGCGCGTGCTGATCGGCACCGACGGTCGGGCCATGGAGGCGCAGATCCAGAAATCCAGTGGCTACGAGCGGCTCGACCAAGTGGCGCTGGAGACGGCGCGCGACCGCTGGCGCTACGTGCCGGGCACACGCGGCGGTGTGCCGGAAGCCATGTGGTTCAACGTGCCGATCCACTTCGTCCTTCAATGACATCCGACGCCCATCGACCGACGCCATCCGGCGAGAGCGCCCTGCAAACCCAAAAAGGAAAACCCGAATGAACGATGAATTTGGACTGCTGCACGTGTGGACCCAGGGTGACTGGATCACGCGCACCGTGTTCGCGGCGCTGGTGATCATGTCGCTCGCCTCGTGGATCGTGATCCTGCTGAAGGCGCTCGATGTGGTGCGCGCCAAGCGTCAGGCGGCCCGCGTGGACAGCTTCTGGCACGCCGCCGACCTGGCCGACGGCCTGGCGCGGCTGGGTGCCAGCGACGGCAATCCGTTTCGCGATCTGGCCATCGAGGGGCGCGAGGCCGCCGCGCACCACCGCGCGACGCAGGCGCAACTGCACGACTCGCTGGACGCGAGCGACTGGATTTCGCGCGCATTGCGCGGCAGCATCGACCAGACCACGTCGCGGCTGCAAAACGGCCTGGCCATCCTGGCCTCGGTCGGATCGACCGCGCCCTTCGTCGGGCTGTTCGGTACCGTGTGGGGCATCTACCACGCGCTGATGCGCATCGGTGCCGCCGGCCAGGCCAGCATCGACCAGGTGGCCGGCCCGATCGGCGAGGCGCTGATCATGACCGCGCTGGGCCTGGCGGTCGCGATTCCGGCCGTTCTGGGCTACAACGCGCTGGTGCGTGGCAACAAGCACATCCTCGTCAAGCTCGGGCGCTTCGCGCACGATCTGCTGGCCTACTACGTCACCGGCGCGCGCGTCACGGCCGGCTCGGACGACCCCAAGGTGGTCGCCATGCGCAAGGGCTGAGTCGCCATGGCCGGGTTCATCGCCGACGACAACGACGAGGTGATGAGCGAGATCAACATGATCCCGTTCATCGACGTGATGCTGGTGCTGCTGGTGATCTTCATCATCACGGTGCCGGTGATGAAGCATTCGGTCAACGTGGAGCTGCCGCGCGCCGCCAACGAGAAAGAGGTGGTCAAGCCGCAGACGCTGCGCCTGTCGGTGAAAGCCGATGGCAGCTATTGGCTGGACGAGCAGCCGATGACGGATGTGCAACTGGCGCAGGCCCTGCAGGCCGCGGGCCAGCGCGACCCGCAGCCCGACCTGCACATCCGGGGCGATCGCGACGTGCGCTACGAGCGCGTGGCTCAAGCCATGGCGCAGGCGCAGCAAGCGGGCATCCGAAAGATCGGGTTCGTGACCGAACCGCCGCACGCTGCCGCGCGCTGAGGAGGGGCCTCACGTGCCGAAGACCACCGACCCCGCCGGCAATCGCCCGACGACCGTCGCCCCGCCGCCCGAGCAACCCAACCCGGACGGCGGCGCCACGCCAAGCGCCGCGCCGGTGCCCAGCGAGGATTTGCTGCGTGGCCGCAAGGCCATGGAGATCAGCCACAACGGAGCGGTCTATCGCCTGCAGGCAACCCGCTTGGGCAAGCTCATCCTGACCAAATGAGTTTCATCGTGGGAGCGCCTGTGGGCGCCGTTTGACCAGGCCAGCCAGGCGCTCTTCTCCTCGCACTCAGCCAGCCTCCTTTTTCCGCGGTGGATCGTTCCCGCCGCAGCCGCGGAGACGTTGCTAGCGCTTGCGCACGTCTTCCCACGCGTTGCCGCCCTGCGGCTGCAGGCCCATCAGGCCGGTCAAACCCATCACCCCGGACTCGGCGCTGCGCGAGGGCGGAAAGGCACTGGGCGCAAAGCCCGAGGGACCAAACGCGGACTGCCCGAACGCAGACGCCTCGTGGCCGGAAGGTCGCACCTCCGAGCGCGGCATCTGGGGACGCAGGGCCGCCAGCAGGTGGCCGCGCAGGGCATCGGGCTCGGGCCAGTTGGCGCGCGTTCCCTTGAGACGGATCAGGCGAATGCCGGCACCCTTGAGCACTCGGTTCTTGAGATCGATGCGACGCTGCGCCAGCGTATCGTCCCGGTCACGAAACAGCTCGACGTCGAAAGCGAACAGAGGCACGCCTTCGTCCGAGCAGATCAGGAAATCCACCCGCAGCCGCGCCAGGCGCTGCTGCGCCGCCTGGCGACTCTGGCTCGAGCGCACCGTGAGAAAGCGCACCAGCGAGGGGCGAAACAGCACTGCCCCTTCCGGAAACACCTGCTGCAGGTAGTGCAGCAACGCGACCTGTTCATCGGTGATCGGTATCGCCGGTTGAAATCGGTCACGGCTGATGTCGTAATCCTCCGGGCTGGGCGAACGGCGGCGCAACAGAGTCCACAACAAGGCCAGCACCAGCACGCCGACGACCGTGCCGGCGAGGGCCATCCAGTGCTGCGTCATGCCACCGCTCCACGACCCCAGCCAGCCTGAAACGCTTGCAGTCTGATTCAATTTCAGCTCCCTGAACGGGCGCGACGCACCCGGGTTTCAAACGCAAAGGCGCGCATTATCGGCGCAAGAAACGCCAGGAGCGAGGCACAAATGCACGCTTGCGGCGTGCACGGGAACCGGTGGCCGCCGGGCGTCGCCGGCCGGCAACATCCGGGGCTCAGGTGTCCTGCGAGACGGTGATCGTCGGGAAGCCCGTCGCGTGGGCGCGCGCCTGCACGTCGATGGTGGCCGCCATGCGCCGCGCGATTGTCTTGTAGATGCCCGCGATCTCGCCCTCGGGCTCGGCCACCACGGTGGGACACCCCGAGTCGGCCTGTTCGCGGATCGAGCGCGCCAGCGGCAGCGCGCCCAGGTAGTCGATGCCCTTCTCGGCGGCGTAGTGCTTGCCGCCGTCGGCGCCGAAGATGTGCTCGACGTGCCCGCAGTTGGAACACACGTGCACCGCCATGTTTTCGACCAGCCCGAGAATGGGCACGCCCACCTTCTCGAACATTGTCACGCCCTTGCGCGCGTCCGACAGCGCGATGTCCTGCGGCGTGGTGACGATGACCGCTCCGCTCAGCGGCACGCGTTGGCTCAGGCTCAACTGGATGTCGCCGGTGCCCGGTGGCATGTCAACGATCAGGTAGTCCAACTCCCGCCAGTTGGTCTGGTGCAGCAATTGGTCGAGCGCCTGCGTGGCCATCGGGCCGCGCCAGACCATCGCCTGGTCGGGCGTGATCAGGAAGCCGATCGAGCTGACTTGCACGCCGTAGTTGGCCAGCGGCTCCATGCTCTTGCCGTCCCGGCTTTCGGGGCGCCCGCTCACGCCCAGCATGATCGGCATGCTGGGACCATAGATGTCGGCATCCAGCACGCCCACCTGCCCACCTTCGGCAGCCAGCGCCAGCGCCAGATTGACCGCCACGGTGCTCTTGCCGACACCGCCCTTGCCCGACGCCACGGCAACGATGTTCTTGACCTGCGGCATCAGGCGCAGGCCGCGCTGCACCGTGTGCGCCAGCACCTTGGTGACGACGTTGACCGACACGTTGCCAACGCCCGGCACCGCCTTGACCGCGGCGATCAGCGCCTGACGCAGCGCCGGCACCTGGCTGCGTGCGGGGTAACCCAATTCGATGTCGAACGAAACGTCGGTCCCGCTGATGCGCAGATCCTTGAGTTGCCCGGTACCCACGAAGTCCTTGCCGGTGTTGGCGTCGACCACGCTGGCCACCGCGCGCTGCACGTCCTGTTCCTGTATGTTCATCCGAATTGCCCCAGTCGAGTTCAGGCGGTAGTCTAGTCGCCGCCTCCAGCCCCTCCGCTCACCCCTGCCATGACCCTACCCGATGTCGTGAATAGCGACGCCGCACCCGGCACCCGCACTGGCACCGCGCTGCTGCTGAGCGGCGGCGGCGCGCGCGCGGCCTATCAGGTGGGTGTGCTGCAGGGGATCGCCGCGCTGCAGCGCCACCACTGTCCCGATATACGCGACTCGCCTTTCGACATCATCGTGGGCACTTCGGCCGGAGCCATCAACGCGGCGGCGTTGGCCTGCGGGGCCGACCATTTCCCGGCCGCGGTGCGGCACCTGGCGGGGGTCTGGAGCCACTTCCACGTGCAGCAGGTGTACCAGGCGAGCCCGTGGCACGCGGTGGGCGCCGGCGCACGCTGGTTCGCCCTGGTGCTGTTGGGATGGCTGTCACCACGCTGGCGCGGCCTGCAGCCGCATTCGCTGCTCGACAACGTCCCGTTGCGCACCCTGCTGACGGCGATGCTGCCACTCGAACGCCTGCCTGGCCTGCTGCGCGAGGGGCACCTGCGCGCGCTGGCGGTGACGACCTCATGCTACGGCAGCGGTGAACACGTGACCTTCTACGACGCGGTGGAGCAGATCCACGACTGGACACGCGCACGCCGCCGCGCGGTGCGCACCGCGATCCGGGTCGAGCACCTCATGGCCTCGTCGGCCATCCCGATCCTGTTCCCGGCCGCGCGCATCGAGATCGACGGCCGGGCCGCGTATTACGGCGACGGCTCGATGCGGCAGATCACCCCGATCGCGCCCGCCATCCACCTGGGCGCCCGGCGCGTGCTGGTCGTCGGCGTGAGCGGCGCGCCCGAACCGGTGGACGCCGCCGCGGGCGCCAACCCGGCCTACCCTTCGCTGGCGCAGGTAGCCAACCACGCGCTGGCCAGCATTTTTCTGGACACGCTCACCGCCGACGCCGAACGGCTGCATCGGATCAACCATACGCTTTCGCTGATCGAGCCGGCGCGGCGAGCCGACTCCTCGCTGCGACCGATCGAACTGCTCACCATCACGCCTTCGCGACGCCTCGACCAGATGGTGATCGAACACACCCAGACGCTGCCGCGCTCGGTGCGCATGCTGATGGCGATGCTGGGCATGCGCGGCGGCGCACCCAGCGCGCGCGGCTCGGCGCTGGCGACCTACCTGTTGTTCGAGGCGGGTTTCACCCGCGAGTTGATGCGGCTCGGTCGCGCCGATGCGCTGACCCGGCGCGAAGCGATCCGCCGCTTCTTCGGTTGGCCCCAATCCGTAGAATGATTGGTTTTGCCGCGCCGCTGCACGCCTTCATGACCGCCCGACAGATCTTCGTCACCACCGCGCTGCCGTATGCCAACGGCAAGTTTCACATCGGCCACATCATGGAATACATCCAGGCCGACATCTGGGTGCGGTTCCAGAAGATGCAGGGCCACGCGGTCAACTTCGTCGGCGCCGACGACGCGCACGGCGCGCCGATCATGATCGCGGCCGAGAAGGCGGGCCTGACGCCCGAAGCGTTCGTGACCGGCATCGCCGCCGGGCGCCAGCAATATCTGGACGGTTTTCTGATCGGCTTCGACAACTGGCACAGCACGCACAGCCTCGAGAACACCGAGATTTCACAGGCCATCTACCGCGATCTGAAGACCGCCGGCCTGATCGAGACGCGCACGATCGAGCAGTTCTACGATCCGCAACAGGGCATGTTCCTGCCCGACCGCTTCATCAAGGGCGAGTGTCCCAACTGCCACGCCAAGGACCAGTACGGTGACAACTGCGAGGTGTGCGGCGCGGTGTACGCACCCACCGAACTGATCGAGCCCTACTCGGCCCTCACCGGCGCACGGCCCGAACTGAAAAGCAGCGAGCACTTTTTCTTCAGGCTGTCCGACGCGCGCTGCATCACGTTTTTGCGCGAATGGCTGGACCGCGTGCAGCCCGAGGTGGCCAACAAGGTGCGCGAGTGGATCGACGCCGACGAAAGCGGCGCAGTGAAGATGGGCGACTGGGACATCTCGCGCGACGCGCCCTACTTCGGCATCGAGATCCCCGACGCCCCCGGCAAGTACTTCTACGTCTGGCTGGACGCCCCCATCGGCTACCTGGCCAGCCTGAAGAACCTGCTGGCCAAGCGCAGCGAAGATTTCGACGCCTACATGGCCCGCCCCGAGTTGGAACAGTACCACTTCATCGGCAAGGACATCATCACCTTCCATACCCTGTTCTGGCCGGCGATGCTCAAGTTCAGCGGCCGCAAGGTGCCCGACAACGTGTTCGTGCATGGTTTCCTCACGGTCAACAACGGCGAGAAGATGAGCAAGAGCCGGGGTACCGGGCTGGACCCGCTCAAATACCTCGAGCTGGGCATGAACCCCGAATGGCTGCGCTACTACCTGGCCGCCAAGCTCTCCGGGCGCAACGAAGACATCGACTTCAATGCCGAGGACTTCATGGCGCGCGTCAACGCCGACCTGATCGGCAAATACGTCAACATCGCCAGCCGCGCCGCCGGCTTCATCAGCAAGCGCTTTGGCGGCCGGCTGGGCGTCATCACCGAAGATGGCGCCGAACTGCTGCAGGTGCTGCGAGCGACCAGCGCCGCCATCGGCGAGCATTATGAGCAGCGCGACACCGGCAAGGTCGTGCGAGAGGTGATGGCGCTGTGCGACCGCGTGAATGCGTACGTCGACGCCAACAAGCCGTGGGAGCTGGCCAAGAAACCCGAGCAGGCCGCGCGTCTGCACGACGTGTGCAGCGCGTGCATCGAGGCTTTCCGCATCCTCACGATCTACCTCACGCCGATCTTGCCGCGGCTGGCCGCCGAGGTGGCGCAGTTCCTGATGGAGCCACCCGAACGCCTTGCCGATGTGGCGCAGCCGCTGGGCGCCGACTGGCAGATCGGCGACTACAGGCACCTGATGCAACGCGTCGACGTCAAGCAGCTTGAGGCATTGTTCGAGCCTCCGGCGCTTGAACAGACTGCCCAAGATGCTCCCAAATCAGAAGCAAACACCACCCTCCTTCCGGGAGGCGAGGCGCTGGCACCCGCCATCACCATCGACGACTTCGCCAAAGTGGACCTGCGGCTGGCGCGCATCGTCGAGTGCGCACGCGTGGAGGGCTCGACCAAGCTGCTGCGCTTGACACTGGATGCCGGCGAAGGCCGGCTGCGCAACGTCTTTTCCGGCATCGCCAGCGCCTATCGGCCCGAGCAACTCGAGGGCAAGCTGACCGTGCTGGTCGCCAACCTGGCGCCGCGCAAGATGAAATTCGGCATCAGCGAAGGCATGGTGCTCGCGGCCAGCCACGCCGACGAGAAGGCACACCCGGGCATCCACGTGCTGGAACCCTGGCCGGGCGCCGAGCCGGGCCTGCGCGTGCGCTGAGGCGCTCACTTGCGCGCTCGCTGCTGGCGCGGCACGCGCGGGCGCGACCCCGCCTCCTGCTGCGGCGGGCGCTGATCGGCCTGCGGAATCGGCGGCGCGGGCAGTTCGGCCGTCGCAGCGCGCGCGCTGCGCAACAGGGGCGCCGCGTCGGGCAGGGCGGGTGCCCCCGCGGGTGCGTCGTCAAAGCGAAACGCGGCGGTAAGGTCGCCGAAGGTCTGGCGCCGCCAGGCGGAGATGTTGGGCTCGTGCACACCGGTCACGCGCTCGAGAAACTGCAGCACCGAGGTGTGATCGAACGGCTGGCTGCAAACCCAGCCGCCCACCGTCCAGGGCGAGATGACGATGCACGGAACGCGGAAGCCGGCCCCGATGGGCAGGCCATCGACGAACTCCTGCGCCGTGCCCGCGGGCGGCACCGGCGGCGGCACGTGATCGAACAGGCCGTCGTTCTCGTCGTAGTTCAGGATGAACGCGGTCTTGGCCCAGACTTCGGGATTGGACGCCACCGCGTCCAGCTTGCGCGCGATGAAAGCGGCACCGGCAGCCGGCATCGCGTCGGGGTGTTCGGACGCCTCGAACGGTGGGCACAACCAGGAGACCGTGGGCAACCGGTCGTGGAGCGCGTCCTGCTCGAACTCGTCTTCGGCGGGCGCCGGCAACCCCTTCAGACGCAGCGGCGAGTCGGCCGGCGCCTCCCGAAAGCGCGCAAAGATCCCCAGCAGGTTGAACGGGCGGCCCCTGCGCGAATGCTCGTAGACGCGCCAACTCACCCCGGCCGCTTCGAGCCGCTCGGCGTAGGTTGTCCAGCCCAGGCCGCCGGGCGGCATCTTGTTGCGGATCATCGGCCCACCCGCGCCGCCGGCGGCATCGATCGTGCCGCTCAGGTAGTACAGGCGGTTGGGCCAGGTCGGGCCCATCACCGACGCGTGATAGGCATCGCAGATGGTGAACGTCTCGGCCAGCGCGTGATGAAACGGAATGTCGGCGCGCTTGAAGTAGCCCATGGTGTAGGGCCCGTGCGCGCCGTCCGCGCGGCGATGCGCGCTCACCCACTGGTCCATCCGGCCCCGATTCCAGGCGCGGTGCTGCACGGCCCAGGAATGGCTGGTGGACGGCAGCTTTTGCGCGTTGCTGATCCGCGTGTCCAGGTGAAACGGCAGCAGGTAGCCCGACGGGTTGTCGACATCCGGTTGATGAAAGACGCTGCGGCCGTCGGCCAATCTGAGCGCACGCGGGTCGTCAAACCCGCGCACCCCGGCCAGCGTACCGAAGTAATGGTCGAACGAACGGTTTTCCAGCATCAGCAGCACGACGTGGCGGATGTCGCCCGGGGCGCCAGTGCCGACGACCGGCCGGGCCAGAGCCCTGCGCAGATTGGGTGGCAGCAGCGCAGCCGCCGCGACCAGCGCGGTGGCGCGCGCAGCGTCTTGCAGCAACCGGCGGCGCGTGAACGAGGCAGGCATCGAAATGGGCGCGGCGGGTCGCGTGGGCAGGGCCAGCGGCCCCGATCGCAATCCGCACAGCATACCGTGCAAGCCCGCCGGCCGCGCGCGCCTGCCGGCATTTGCGAGCGCCGCGGGGTAGCGCCTACACTGTTTCGGTGCGCGGCCTGCGCCGTCCCGGTGACACCGGCGGCGGCCATCGGTTTTGGCACGACACGCCCGACATGCTGTCCGTCTCCCGCTTTCGCCCCCGCCTGCTCGACGCCCTCGAGGGCTACGACCGCACGCGCTTCGTCGGCGACCTGGGCGCCGGCCTGACGGTGGCGGTGGTGGCGCTGCCGCTGGCGATGGCCTTTGCCATCGCCTCGGGGCTCAAGCCCGAGGCGGGCATCTTCACCACCATCATTGCGGGCTTCCTGGTGGCGCTGCTGGGCGGCAGCCGGGTGCAGATCGGCGGGCCGGCCGGCGCCTTCATCGTGATCGTGTACGGGATCGTGCAGCAGTACGGCGTGGCCAATCTGGTGATCGCCACCGCGCTGTCGGGCGTGCTGCTGTTCCTGCTGGGGCTGTTTCGCCTGGGCACGCTGGTGCGCTTCATCCCGATTGCCGTCGTCATCGGTTTCACCAACGGCATTGCCGTGCTGATCGGCATGTCGCAGATCAAGGACTTCCTGGGCCTGTCCATCACGGCCATGCCGGCCGACTTCTTCGGCATCATCGGCGCACTGGCTGGCCACCTGCACACGCTCAACCCGTGGGCACTGGGCGTGGCACTGGTGTCGCTGGTGGTGATCGTGGCCTGGCAGCACTGGCTGCCGGCATTGGGACCACGCGCGCCGTTCAGCGGCAAACTCAACGCGGTACCCGGCGCGATGGTGGCGCTGGTGCTGGCCACCAGCGCCGTTGCGCTGTTCAGACTGCCGGTGGAAACCATCGGCAGCCGCTTCGGCGGCATCCCGGCAGCGCTGCCGGCTTTTGCGCTGCCCGAGTTCAGTTGGGCCACGGCGCGCTTCCTGCTCATGCCCACCATCACCCTGGCGTTGCTGGGAGCCATCGAGTCGCTGCTGTGCGCGCGCGTGGCCGACGGCATGATCGGCGACCGCCACGACCCCAACCAGGAGCTGATGGCGCAGGGCATCGCCAACTTTGCAGCCCCGCTGTTCGGCGGCATGCCCGCCACCGGCACCATCGCGCGCACGGTCACCAACGTCAAGAGCGGCGCCACCAGCCCGATCGCCGGCATCGTGCACGCACTGGTGCTGCTGGCCGTGATCCTGGTCGCGGCACCCTTGGCCAGTTCGATCCCGCTGGCGTGCCTGGCGGCGATCCTGATGCACGTGGCGTGGAACATGGGCGAGTGGCGCGCCTTCGCGCACCTGCGCCAGTTCCGCAACACCTATCGCGTCACCCTGCTCGCGGTGTTCGCGCTGACAGTCGTCTTCGATCTGACGGTGGCGGTCGAGTTCGGCATCCTGGCGGCCTGCGCCATCTTCATCTACCGCATGTCCGACATGGCGCGTGCCGAGCGCCTGGCACTCCCCGAGCTCGCCGGGCATGACGACCAGGTGCAAGCCTGGCGCCTGTCGGGCGCGCTGTTCTTTGGCTCGGCGACGGTCACCGAAGCGCTGCACGATGCCATGCCGACGCACGCCCTGGTGCTGGAGCTGACACCCGTTTTCTACATGGACTCGACCGGTGCCGAAGCACTCAAGGCGTTGGTCCAGGCGTGCCACGAACGCGGGGTGCGCGTGCTGGCCACCGGACTGGAACAGCAACCGCTCGATCAGGCCCGCCGCAGTGGACTGCTGGCGCTGATCGAAGCCGACCTCCAGCCCGATCTGGCGAGCGCGATCGCGGCGGCGAGGTCGGCCACCGCCGCCGCCGCGACGAGCTGAGCCCCCGTAGAGCGCAGGCGTCGTCCCTTGTTGCTAGACTGTCTGCGCCACCACCCTGGCGTGCCCCGATCGGCCGCGCCGGTGCCCTGGCGCAGCGTGCCATGCGCGCCGAAACAACGCAAGAAAGGGGAACCCGCCATGACCTCCATCCAACGACGCACCCTCCTGCAGATGGCTGGTGCTGCGGGCCTGGCCAGCACGCTGCCGCGTGCCCATGCGCAGGACCGGATGGCCGCCGCACGCGCCGAAGGCACGGCCGTGTTCTACGCCAACATCACCGCCGTCAAGCCGATCGTCGATGCCTTCGCGCAGGACACCGGCATCAAGGGCGAGTACACGCGCATCTCCAGCTCCAAGTTCGTCTCCACCGTCGCCACCGAGGCGCGCGCGGGCAAGCTGCTGGCCGACGTGGTGCAGGCGCCGCTGCCGGTGCTGGAATTGCTCAAGGCCAATGGCGTGCTGGCGCCCTACCGCTCGCCCGCCGCCGCCGACTACCCCGACTGGACGCGGCCGGACGACACCATCCAGTTGTTCGGCATCGAGTACGTCTCCTACCTCTACAACACCAGGCAGGTGCAGGCGGCGGACGCGCCGAGGAAGTACGAGGACCTGGGCGACTCCAAATGGAGGGGCCGCATCGTCATGGCCGACCCGGCGACGCATGCCTCGACCATCTCGTGGCTGGTGGGCCTGAAGGAAAAGGTCTTCGCCTCCGAGGGCGACTGGACGAACTTCGTCAAGGCGCTGGCCGCCAACCAGCCGATGTTCGTCGCCTCGTTCGGCCCGACGCCCGCGCCGATCGAGAGCGGCGAGAAGGCGATCGCGATCTCGATGCCCAAGTACATCGTGACCAAGGCACCGGCACCGCTGGCCTGGGGGCCGCGCGGCGGCGGCCAACCGCTGCTGGGCACGCCACGCGCGATGGCGCTGACAGCCAAGGCGCCGCACCCGGAGGCCGGGCGCGCATTCATGGACTACTGGCTCGGCAAGAAGGCCGCGGGCATGCTCGCCAAGGACGTCGGCGAATACGTCGCGGCACCGGGCGTGTTCCCGCCGATCGACGGCATTGATCAGGTCAAGGTGCAGGCGATTCGCGACCTGCCGGATGCCGAAATCCAGAAATGGGGCGCCGAGTTCAAGCGCATCTTCAAAGGATGACCCACGCATGCAGATCCGCGTCACCGGCCTGACCAAGCACTACGTCTCACAGGGTCGCACGGTCAAGGCACTCGATGGCGTCGACCTGACGATCCCGGCCAACCAGATCTTCACGCTGCTCGGGCCCAGCGGCTGCGGCAAGACGACGTTGCTGCGCTCCATCGTCGGGCTGGAGACGCCCGACGACGGCGAGATCACGATCGGCGACGAAATCGTCTGGTCGCGTGCCAAGGGCATCGCGGTACCGACCGAACGGCGCGGCCTGGGCATGGTGTTCCAGACCTACGCGATCTGGCCGCACATGAGCGTGTTTGACAACGTCGCCTACCCGCTCACCGTGCGCCGCATGGCACGCTCGCAGATCGCCGCCAAGGTGGCCGAGGTACTGCGCTTCGTGCAGCTCGCGGGCTACGAGCACCGGCCCGCGACGCGCCTGTCGGGCGGCCAGCAGCAGCGCGTGGCGCTGGCGCGCGCGCTGGTGGCCGAGCCGCGCGTGATCCTGTTCGACGAGCCACTCTCCAACCTGGACGCCAAGCTGCGCGAGGAAACGCGCAAGGAGCTGCGGCGCTTCCTCGGCCAGCTCGACATCACCGCGATCTACGTGACGCACGACCGCGTCGAGGCGCTGGCGCTGTCCGATGCGATCGCCGTGATGCGCGCCGGTCGGATCGTCGAGATCGGCGCGCCGCGCGAGATTTACTTTAGGGCCCGGCACCGCTTCGTCGCCGATTTCATCGGCCGTGCCAACCTCATCGACGCGAAGGTGCGCGAGAGCACCGCCGACGCCACGCAGATCGATTGCGCGCTGGGCCGCATCGCCTGCGCGCCGAGCGGGCATGCGCCGGGCGGCGCCGTGACGCTGTGCCTGCGCCCGGAGTTCCTCGACGTGCGAGGTGGAACGCTGCCGGGCAGCAACATCGTGCACGGGCAGATCGAATCCATCGATTTCGTCGGCGAGGTGAACGAAGCGGAGATTCGCGTCGGTGCAGTGCTGCTGCTCGCGCGCACCGCGCCAGATGCCGATCTGGCCGTCGGCAGTCAGGTGAGCATCCAGCTCGCGCCCGAACATTGCCTGCTGGTGGCGACCTGAGCATGGACACGCAGCGCCGGGGCCTGACGTTCACGTTGATCGGGATCGTCGCGCTGCTCACCGTGGCGCCGGTCGCGATGCTGGCGCTTGGCAGCTTCACGCAAGGGCTCGATGCGTTCGGCCAGTTCACGCTGGCCAAGTACGCCGCTGCGTACACCGACCCCGGGTTGTGGAAGGTGCTCTGGAATACGGCGGTGTTCGTCGTCGGCTCGACGCTGCTCGCCACGCTGCTGGCGCTGGTGCTCGCCTACCTGAACACGCGCACCGACATTCCGTTCAAGTTCCTTTTCGGCGTGCTGGCGATCGTGCCGATGATGATTCCGCACGTGCTGTTCTCGGTGAGCTGGGCGCTGCTGGCCAACCCCTCCAACGGGCTGATGAACCTGGCGCTGATGGACGCGCTCGGCCTTGCCAGGGGGCCGCTCAACATCTATTCGATGTCCGGCATGGTGCTGGTCGAGGCGCTGCTCAACATGCCGATCGCCTACCTCATCATCGCGCCGGCGATGGCGTCGTTCGACGTATCGCTCGAGGAATCCTCGCGCGTGTTCGGCGCCGGCACCTGGCGCACGCTGATGCGCATCACATTGCCCGTGCTGCGCCCGGCGATCCTTGCCGCCTTCGTGCTGGGCATCGTGCGCAGCCTGGCGTCGTACGCGGTGCCGCGCGTGCTCGGCATGCCGGGTAACGAGGAGGTACTCGCCACCTACCTCTACGAGATGATCTCGGTCGGCTTCGCGCCCGACTACGGCAAGGCGGCGGCGCTGGGCATGAGCGCGCT
>CAZGOL010000019.1:0-26912 GCA_964527755.1 uncultured Ottowia sp. | reverse complement strand
GGCGTGTTCGAGCTGCTGGTGGTGGACGACGACATCCGCGCGCAGATCCACGGCCAAGCCGCCGAGGCCGACATCCGCACCACCGCGCTGGCCAAGGGCATGCAGTTGATGCGCGAAGATGGCGAGCGGCTGATCCAGCTGGGCATCACCAGCCCAGAGGAAGTGCTGCGCGTGACGCGAGATTGACTGGTCGAGCCACGACCCGCACCCTTGACCCGCCCGAAAGCGATGTCTGCAACTCCGGACGACCAGGGGTCAATACCCGACAGAGGTTGTTGGCTTTGCGCAGCACCGATTCAGCCGGATGATAATGTAAATATATGCAACGGCGCACGGTCAGAGTGCGCCAGGGGGGTTTTCGCATGAAATCGCATTTTCCCATCGCCTGTGTCATCGGTATCGCGTTGCCGTTGATGGCGGCAGCGCAGCCGAACTTCGGCAGCGCCCCGCCAGGGCCGCAATACGCACCGGGCGGTCCACAAGGCGGTTATTCGACTGGTGGTCCGCAGGGAGCTTACCCGGGTGGCCCACCACAGGGTGGTTACCCCGGCGCCGGCCAAACCACGGGGGCCTATCCACCAGGCGGCTACAACCAGATGCCGCCGCCACCGCAGGGCCAGCCCAGGACGGGCGCACCGGGAGGCTACACCCCCCCGCCGATGCAAGGTGGTGGCTACGGGGTGGCGCCTCCCCCTGCGGGCTACGGGCCGGCCCAGGGCTCGATGGGCGGTGGCAATTCCATGCAAGCGATCGTTGCCGCCGAGTTGCAAGATTTCGGCGTGCCACCACAGGCCCAACTGCACACCCAGCTGCATGCCCCCACCCCGACGTCGATCCCCGGGGGCCAGGTGATCACAACCGACCGGTTGCTCACGCTGTACCAGCAAGGTCAGCAAAACGGCTTGCTGGTGTTCGACGTTCTCGGCTCGGGTTTCACCCTGCCGGTGGCGCAAAACGCCGTGCGCGCCGCCGAACCCGGGTCATTCAACGACAACGTGCAACGCGAGTTCGGCCAGTACCTGCAGCAGGTCACGCAGGGCAACAAGGGGCGTCCGATGGTGTTCTATTGCCAGGGGCCGCAGTGCTGGATGTCCTACAACGCGGCACTGCGCGCGATCCGGATGGGGTTCACGCAGGTGTACTGGTACCGCGGTGGCGTCGAAGCCTGGCAACGGATGCAGCAGATGGGCGCTGGCATGCAGCAGCAAGGCGCGGAGCCAATGGGTGGCGGTTACCCTCAGCAAGGCGCCGGTGCAGGCTATCCACAGCAAGGCGCTGGCGGCGGCTACCCGCCGGGCGTGCCCAACCCCAGCATGGGCAATCGGCGCTGACTGGTGGCCGAGAATGAACGGCAGCCGGTTCGATTCACCGGTTTGGCTGTTGCGCGGCATCAGTTCGCTGCCTGGCCAGATGGATCTGGTCGATGGCTGGCTGTCGCTGCGCCTGCTCGGAGAAGGAAACGCCTGGGACTGGCAGTTGCGCAAGCTCGCTCGGCTCGCGGCCGATTCGGACCTGATCGACAGACTGCTGGATGGCCAACGCCCGTTGGTGTTTCGCGAACGGCTCGAAAACCTTTCGATCGACTGGCCTTGGTACTACTTCAGAGGTGGCCTCGTCGTCACCGCGGGCGAAGCAAGATGGCGAATCAGTTTTGGGCCGCCGGTGGGCAACGTCGGCAACCGGAGCCTCGAGAGCGCGCTCGACAACTTGAACACCGCAGTTTCCATGCGCGCGATCGGCAAGCGCTGGCTGCAGGCCATCGAGAGCGCCTGCCGACCGCTTGAACCGGACCGGGTGGCCGGGGACGCAGCGCTCAGCCCCGAATCGAAGCGCGCAATGCCTGGTCCAGGTCGACGATCAAATCGTCGCAATGTTCGAGCCCGATGGAGACGCGGATGAGCCCCTCGGTCACGCCGGCCACCTCGCGCGCCGAAGCCGGCACACCCGAATGCGTGGTCGAGGCGGGGTGGCAGACCAGCGACTCGGTTCCACCCAGGCTGACCGCCGATTTGAACAGGCGCAGCGCATTGATCAAGGCAAAGGCCTGAGCGCGCCCGCCGGGCAGCACGAACGAAAACGTCGATCCTGCGCCGCTGCACTGGCGTCGATAGACCCCTTGATGGGCCTCATCGGCAAAGTGTTCCGGGTGATGGACGGTGACCGGCTGGCGCGCGTTGGTCGCCAGCCAGCGCGCCACCACGCTGGCCGTCTGCGCCGCCTGTCTCATGCGCAGGACCACGGTTTCCATCGAACGGGTCAACATCCACGACGAATGCGGATCAAGTTGCAGGCCGAAGGCGCCACGAGTTGCTCGCACGCGATCGACGAGCGCCTTGCGTCCGGTCACGCCACCGGCCACCAGGTCGCTGTGGCCGCCGACGTACTTGGTGAGTGAATAGACCGACAGGTCCACCCCATGCGCGGCGGGTTGCTGGAAGATCGGCCCCAGCATGGTGTTGTCGCACACCGAGACCGGGCGCTGGCCATGGCGCGCCTCGAAGGCGTCGATGCAACGAACCAGCGCCTGCAGATCGACCAGCGCATTGGTCGGGTTGGCTGGCGTCTCGACATAGACCAGGCGCACCGGCCCCTGGCGCGCGGCCGCCTCGAGCGCGTCGGCCATGGCGGGCGCCGACAAGCCATCGGATAAGACGTGGGTTGCGATGCCCCAATCGGCCAGAATCCTGGAGATCAGCGTTTCGGTGCCGCCGTACAGCGGCGCCGATTGAACGATCTGATCGCCAGGGCGCAGGAACGTCAGCAGCACCGCGCTGATGGCTGACATGCCGCTGGAGGTGACCAGCGCCGCCTCGGAATGGTCCAGCAACGCCAGGCGGTCCTCGGCGATCTCCAGGTTGGGGTTGTTGAAGCGGCTGTACACCAGCCCGGGTGACTGGCCTTCGGGCAGCGGCACGCGGCCCGAGACGACATCGAAGAAGCGCGCACCGTCCTCGGCCGAGCGAAACGCGAAGGTCGAGGTCAGGAACACCGGCGGCTTGACGGATCCCTCGGCGAGCAAGGGATCGAACCCGTAGGACATCATCTGCGTTTGCGCGTGCAGCGGATGGCCGTCGATCTGCCTGCGGTGATAAGGGTTGTTGCTCACGATCTCTCCAGGTTGCCGGGTGTCGCCCCGTGTCTCGGCAACAAGGCGACCACAGCGCGCCCGTCGGCGAATGGCCGAGTATGGCCGCTCGTTGCACCCGATCGCAGGCAGCGGTGTCGCAACCCCACTGGCGTACAGGGGGCAACCACCCGGCAGCGGCACTCAGGCGGGGGCCGCCGCACCGCGGCCGCGAGGCGCCCAGGCGGCCTGCTGCAGCGACTCGGGCAGTTCGCGCGCCAGCGCCATTTCCTCGCGCTGGTGGTGATGCTCCAGCAGGTGACGCACCGCGTGGGCGGAATCAATCAGGCCGAGCACCGCCTCGCGCCGCGCGCGCTCGCCCCGAGGTGCACGTGAGGCGAGCGCAGCCACGCGCACCGCGTATTCGTCGGCCAGCAGCACGATCCGTTCGTGCTCCAGCCGATACAGGCGTGCCGGCCAGCGTGCACCCTCGGGCACGCACGGCAGCAGATCGGTCTCCTCGACCTCGATGTGCCGGGCCAGAGCCCGGCGCCAGCGCTGCAGTTGGCGCCACGCGCTCGGGAAGTCCGCCCCGACCACGGCCAGCAGGTGCGCGTGCAACAAGGCGTCGAGCTGCCGATGTTCCCGCTCGAAATGGGGTTGCACATCGGTCGTCATCGGATATTTGGAGTAAATCCAGCCACAGCGCTTGTGTGCAACGCCGAAGCAGCTATCAATTTAATTGCAAAAACCTCGACTCAGGCCGCGTAGCCGGGATTGGGCAGGGCGCCGGCGAGTCGGGGGGAGTTGAGCCGACGCGCCGACACTTTGCCGCCGCGTGCCTTCAGCCACTGCTCGACCAACTCCCACACCATCGGGTTGCCGGCCTTGGCGGCCTCCTGCGCCACGGGGGCCCAGCCCGCAACCTTGTACGTCTTGTCGGCTTCGATCGGCTGGCCTTTCAGGCGCATGTCGCTGATGCGCTGGCCCATGCCGGCCAGCGGGTCGCACGCGTAGGTCAGGCCGCCCACGCGCACCATGTCGCCGCCTTGCTGATAGTACGGGTCGGGGTTGAACAGGTTGTCGCACACATCCTCCAGCACGGTCTTGATCATCTCGCCCTTCATGTCGGTGAGCGTGGCGTAGCTGTAGGTGGTTGCCGTCATGTCCAGCAACCATTCGCGCGTGATCGGCTGACCGGGCAGCAGCGTGGTGCCCCAGCGAAAACCCGGCGAGAAGGCCAGGTCCGCGCCTTGCACCTCCATCAGCGCATCGACGATGAGCTGGTCGCCCGTACCGTTGAAATTGCCGCGGCGATACAGCAGACCTTCGGTGACCGCGAGCTGTTCGGTCAGCTTGCTTTCGTAGGGCGCACGGATGCGGGTGATCAGCGCGTCCATGTCCTTGTCGGCCGGCAGCATGTTGGCGAACACCGGCAGCAGCCGGTAGCGGAAGTCCTGCACCTTGCCGTTCTTGACCTCAAAGTCCAGCACGCCCAGGAACTTGCCGTTGCTCCCGGCGTTGGTGACGATGGTCTGCCCGCCGGCGTTTTGCACGATGCTGGCCACGGGCATGCCGTCGTGCGTGTGGCCGCCCAGGATGGCGTCGATGCCCCGCACGCGGCTGGCCATCTTCAGGTCCACGTCCATGCCGTTGTGGCTGAGCACGACGACCACCCGCGCGCCCTTGCCGCGCGCCTCGTCGACCATCTTCTGCAGGTTCTCGTCCTGGATGCCGAATTCCCAGTCCGCCACGAAATAGCGCGGGTTGGCGATCGGCGTGTAGGGAAACGCCTGGCCGATGATCGCGCAGGGCACGTCGTTGACCTGCCGGATGACATACGGCTTGAACACCGGGTCGCCAAAGTCGGTGGTCTTGACGTTTTGCGCCAGAAACTCGATCTTGCCGGCGAAGTCCTTCTCGACGATGGTCTTGACGCGATCCATGCCCAGCGTGAACTCCCAGTGGCCGGTCATGATGTCCACGCCCAGCAGCCGGCACGCATCGACCATGTCTTGACCCTTGGTCCACAAAGACGTGCCGCTGCCCTGCCAGGTATCACCCCCATCGAGCAGCAGCGCCCCCGGGCGACTGGCGCGCAGCCGCTTGACGAGCGTCGCCAGGTGCGCGAATCCCCCCACCTTGCCGTACCGTTCGGCGGCCGGCTCGAAGTCCAGGTACGTCAGCGCGTGCGCGGTGGGCGTGCCCGCCGTGACGCCAGCTGCCTTCAGCAGGTGCTCGCCCACCAGATGCGGCAGGCGGCCTTTCATGTCGCCCACCCCAAGATTGACGCTGGGTTCGCGAAAATACAGTGGCCGCAACTGCGCATGGCAGTCGGTCATGTGCAGGAACGACACGTTGCCAAACTTCGGAACGTCGTACAGCCCGTCGGCCGCCGTCTGGGCACTGGCGCCGGCAAATGGACCGAGACCCATTCCGGCGGCACTGGCCGCGCCCAGAACCTGGAGGAATTCGCGTTTGGTGAGGTTCATATATCAGCACTCGCTGAAATAAACGGGGCAAAAATGCCCGGCATGAACCTCTCATCGAACAACGACGGCGTGTCGTTCAGCGGGGCTCGGCCGGGCGCGGACGAATCACTGGTTGACCGGCGACTTGGGGTCGAGCAGCAGCGCGACGATGTGCCGCACCTGCACTTCGGTGAGGACGCCCTTGTGACCTGCGCGCGGCATGTTGGAGCATGCGTTGTAGGCCTTGCTGTTCCAGATCTTGCCCCAGGTGTACTTGACGATTTCCTGCGCCTGCGGACTGGCCGGGTCGGTCACGCCTCGCAGCTTGCCGTATTGATACAGGCTGGGGCCGATCGTGCCAAAGGAAATTTCCTTCTTGTCGATCTGGTGGCAGTTGTAGCAGTTGCCTCCGTTGGCCGAACCCGCGGTGTCGGTCCAGGTCATGCCGCGGCCACTTTGCGCGATCTTTTCGCCCTCCTTCCAGTCGCCCAGGTACTTGCCGTCACTGGGCCACTTGATGGTCTGCATGTTGGCGGCTTCCAGCCGCTTGGCCAGTGCCGGATCCAGCGGCTTGCCCGCCACATCGGCGGCATCGCACGCCGCCAGCGTTTCGTCGACGGCGAATGCTTGATTGACCTTGACAATGCCTTTGTCGTGGAAAGAGTGCCTGACGACGTTTTGCGTCAGCGCGTCGAGCTCGGCCGGAGAGGCCGTGGGTGCGCCCGCTCCGGTGCCCGCGCAACCGGCCACCAGGGCACCGGCACCGAGTGCCAGCGCGAACAGACTTGCGGCTTGGAAATGTTTCATGGGTCGTGCCTCCTGCTCAGCGCTTGATGGTGGGGACGGCCGACTTGGCGCCCTGGGCGTTCACGCCCATGTACACGCCCAGCGCCACCGTCGCGTCGCTGATGTAATCTGGCTCGGGGAAGCGCTGCTGACGATAGCAGTCATTGAGCCGATGCTGCATGGTCCACATCTGACCACTGGAGACGCGATATGCCGGCCAGGCGGCAAAGCCGACGCCATCGCCCGGATTGCCCGTCAGGCGCGGCAAATCCTGCAGGCGAATGCGTTTGCCGTCCTCGCCATGGCACGATGCGCACGCGAAGTCGTGCGCGCCGCCACGCTGGAAGAACAGGCGCTTGCCCACCTCGTACATGGTGCGCTCCTGCGCATGCGATTGCGGCAGGTTGAACCGCATGCCCTTGGACTCGGCCGCCACCCAGGTGGCCAGCGCCGTGACGTTGGCGCGCTCGCCCTTGCCCCACTGGCCATTCACCACCGCCTTGGCATCGATGCCCTGCAGTGTGCTCATGCACGTCACCAGGCGCGATTCCAGATCCTGCACCTTGCCGGTATCGGCAAACCAGCGTGGCAGCTCGACGAACGCGCCCTTGACCACGCCCGGGCCCTTGCCCAGGTCGCATTGCTGGAGCGAGGCGTTCTTGGGGCCGCGCTTTTGCTTCCACAAGTCTTCACCCTTGGCCTCGAACAGATCGGCCGGGTTGCCGTCCTGCAGCATTTCGCGGTATTCCTCGATGGCCTGCGTGCTCGTCTTCTGGGCGAGCGCCGTGCCGCTCAGGCCCAACTGCAAGCCCAGGGCGGCGATGACCACCACACCGTGTCTCATCGTCATCGAAGATGTCTCCTTGTTGTACTCAAAAAAGATGGCAGGCCCGGGGCCTGCCGTTGCTCACCGGCGCACTTCAGGACACCGTCGCTTCATCGGTGCGGCTGTCGCCCTTGTTGTCCTTCCAGGTGACTGCAACCTTGTCACCGGCCTTGGCGCCCTTGACGGTGAACTGCAGGAACGGGTTCTTGGAAACCGCCGGGCCCCATTCGCACGAAAACACCGGTTTGCCATTGAGTGTCGCGGTGACCTCCTGGATGTGCCAGGCCGGAACGATCTTGCCGGAAGCGTCCTTGCGCTGCCCAGACTCCATCTCGTGACTCATCAGCACGCGCACGGTCGCCTTGTCGCCAGAGGCCTGGGCGCGGATTCGCATCGGATCTGCCATGTCTTCAACTCCTGATATTCAGTTCAAATCGATCCGCCGGCCGATCAGCCGCCGCAGCCACCCAGGGTGACCTTGACTTCCTTCTTGGCGTAATGCGCCTTGCCGTCGGCCGTGATTGCGATGGCGTACACGTCGGAGGACTGCCCCATCTTGCTGCGGGTGGCAAAGCTCGGTTCGACCTCGGGAGTCACGTTGAACACGGCGACCAGTGCGTTGGGGTTCTTCTCGACCAGCAGCACCAGCTGCTTGACGTTCGGCAACTTGCTGGCCAGGGCCAGCGGAACCACCGCGCCGTTTTCGGCGATGTCGGGCGCGGTCAACGTCACATCGGCGCTCTCGCTGGGTGCCCCACTGGCACCCAGCGCCTTGACCGCATCCGCAATGCTCTTGGCGGCAAAAGCATCCTTGTTGAAAGCCAGCGCCTCCCGCGGCAACAGCGCGCTGCCAGCGAACGCGCCAGCGACGGCAGCACTTTGCTTGAGGGTTTGCCTGCGTGTCTGCATGGGCTTGACTCCTTGAAAATTGACAAGAATTGGATTCATCTTAATACGGTTGCTTGCTCTCTTGATGCGGTCTTCAGATTAGTTGCCAATAAGCTCATTTCCCTCCTGCGCCGCCAGCAAGCCAGTCGGCAATCCGCTTCACATCCGGCTCAGGCAGGTTTTGCGGAGGCATCGGAATCTCGCCCCACACACCGGAGCCACCCGACTTGATCTTGCCGGCCAGGTAGTCGCTCTTGCCCGACTGCTTCTTGCCGATCTCCGCAAAGCTCGGCCCCACCAACTTGGTGCTTTGCGCATGGCACGCCGTGCAACCATGCTGCTGCATCAATGCAGCGACCGCCGGAACCGTTCCGCCCGGCTTGCCTGCATCGGGAATCGCCACGGGACCGGCGGCATCGCCCAGTTTGCCCTCCTCGTGCGTGGTGTCGGAGCCGCGCTGGGGCCCGATCGTGCGGTTTTGCTCACGCAAGTTGCCGTGCGCGCCGCGCGCGTGCTGGGGCAACATCGACGTCACCTTGTCTTCGATCGGGCAGTTGTTCATGCAGGCGTTGCCTTGCACGTCGGGCTTGGTGGTGCCGCCCAAATCAGGGCCGGGCCACATCGCATGCCGAGTGGTCATTCCCTTGCGATTGGGCATGCGTTGCTGCACCTCGGCGATGTTCTTGTCGCTCAGGGTGAAGTCTTCCGGCACCACGTCGGCCAAGTGGAGCAGGAACGCGGTGACCGCATAGACCTCTTCGGTGGTGAGCGACTTCGGTTCGTTCCACGGCATGGCGCGGTTGATGTAGTCCCACAGCGTGGAGACGGTGGGCACCTTCATCAGCGTCGTGCGACCGGGGTAGTCGGGGCGCGTGAGGTTGGCGACGCGGCCGCTCTTGATGTCGTCCTTGGTGGTGCCACCGATGAGAGGGAAGAACACCGAATTGGACTCTCCGAAGAAGCCGTGGCAACTGGCGCACTTGCTCTCCCAGACGTCCTGTCCCTTGAGCACGGTCCCGGAGCCCGATGGCAGACCCTTGAAATCGGGGCGCACATCGATATCCCAAGCCTTGACCTCGGACGGCGTGGCTGTGCGGCCGACGCCCGGAAAACGCTCCTGCGCCCAAGACGGCATGGCACCTGCGGCCAGCAGCAGCAGGGCCAACCACTTACGAAAGCTGGACATTCTTGACCTCGCCGTTTTCCTGCACCAGCCAGGACTGGATGGCGTTGTTGTGGTAGATCGAGCGCGAGCCGCGCACTTGGCGCAACTGCCGGTAGCTCGGTTGCACATAGCCGGTGTCGTCCATCGCGCGGCTCTGGATGATCGCGGGCTTACCGTCCCACACCCAGTCGAGGTTGAAGCGCGTCAGACACCGGTCCAGCACCGGCGACTCGAGCCGCGCGGTACGCCAGTTGCGTCCGCCATCGGCGGTCACGTCCACCCGCTTGATCTTGCCGCGCCCCGACCAGGCCAGGCCGCTGATGTTGTAGAAGCCCCTGTCCAGCAGCACCTGCCCTCCCGAAGGCGTGGTGACCACGCTCTTGCACTCCTGGATGCTCGTGTACTGCCGGTGCAGGCCATCGGGCATCAGGTCGACGTAATGCACCGCTTCATCCTTGGTGGCCCATGGCATGTCGCCCACTTCGATCCGTCGCAGGTACTTGACCCAGCTCACCCCCTGAACGCCAGGCACCACCAGCCGCAACGGGTAACCGTTTTCCGGGCGCAGCATCTCGCCGTTCTGTCCGTACGCGACCAGCACCTGGCCGCTCTTGACCAGACTCATCGGAATGGTTCGCGTCATCGACGACCCGTCGGCTCCCTCGGCGAGCACGAACTTGCCCGCCTTCAGGTCGGCGCCGGCCATCTCCAGCAGGGTGATCAGCGGCACACCGGTGAATTCACTGCACGACAGCATGCCGTGGGTGTACTGAACGGTGGGCACCGCCACGTTGCCCCACTCCATGCCTGTGTTGGCGCCGCACTCGATGAAGTGAAAACGCGACACGCTGGGCAGGCGCATCAACTCATCCATGGTGAAGACCTTCGGGGTCTTGACCATGCCGTTGACCATGAAGCGGTGCTTGGACGGATCGACATCCCACCAGCCCTGGTGGTGGCGCTCGAAGTGCAGGCCGCTGGGCGTGACGATGCCGAACAGTGATTGCAGCGGTGCGAACGACACCGACGCCTGCGCCGTCTGGGTCAGGCCGGGACTCTGGCGGCGCTGCACGTTGGCCTCGAACTGCGAGGGCCTGCCATAGCCGTCGGTGACGACCGGCTGACCCAGACCCTTGGAGTGTGCGGGCAGGTTGAGGATGTTGGCATCCCCCCCTTCGGCCGGTACGGGATTGGCCTGGCCCGCGGCACGCCCGCCAGCCGTACCGGCCAACGCCGCCGCAAAAGCCCCGCGGATGAAGTCACGCCGCCCGTGCCGCCCCTCGGCAAACACCGTCCCGACATCCGCCCGACCGACGAATCCTTCCGGGGCCTTTCGAAGCCGCCCCTGCGGAGCGGCACCGACGAAAATTGCAGCGCGTTCAAGTGTCGTCATGTCATCATAATCAATATATGCGCAAATTCTTATATTAAAGAACGATTGCGGCATTCGCCATGGGGTTTGTCCGAGGTCCGACGCGGACGGTGTCGCATCCGGTCGTCGAACGTCTGCCGTGGGACCGCGCCGGCAGCCTCATTTGGCGAAGCGGTAGTGCTCGCGGTCGAGCACCGCCGCGATCGAGGCCACTTCTTCCGGGAACAGGCTCAGGCCCATCTCGTTGTTGCAGCGCTCGACCATTGCGACGAGCGCGCTTGGCGTGCTGATGCGTCCCTTGGGTCGGTAGATTGCCTTCCCATCGTCGGCCCACTTGAGCGCATGGCACTCGTTGCACTTGTGCTGGACGATCAACCGTTCGCCCAGCTTGAAGTCCGCACCCTGGTAGGCCGTCGCCCCTTGTGCCCACGAGCCCTCCGCCAGCAAGGCCAGGAACAGGGGGACCAATGCGCGCTTCATCTCGGGGCCTCCAGACGGGGCCAAGGCGACCCCTTCAGGCCGCCATTTTGCGTGAATCAGCGGGTGAGCGCCCGCCGCGCCCGCTCCAGCCGGTCGTCCAAATAGCCCGAATAGAAGTCGGGTGAACCGCCCTCCAGCCGTTCCACCAACTCGCGCCCATCGCGTCCGAGAAACAGCACCGTCGGCGCCACCGATATGCGCCAACCACGGATCAGCGCGTCGTGCGTGATCCGTTCGCCGGCCACGTCGTGCGTGACCTCCTTGCTGCCCATGTCCACCTGCACCACCGGCAGACCCTCTTCGGCGTGCATCGGCGCCAGATAGTGCTCGCGCACCAGCTTGCACCACGGGCAGCCGTGCAGGCTCACCATCACCACCAGTGGCTGGCCCGTGCCCAGCGCGCGCGCCAGTTCGGTTTGCAGCGAACGCGACGCCGGCAGCGTCTTGGCCGCGGCATGCGTGCGCTCTGCCACGCCGGCCAGCGCCAGCCATGCCAGGGCCTGGCGCCGCGAGGGATGCGTCAGCCAAGCCGTGTTCATTCGCTCTCGTGCTCCATCAACAGGTAGGTGTTATAGGCGTTCATGCGATTGGCGGCACCGAACAGGGGCAGATGCTCGAACTCGCTCCAGTCCGTGGCCTGGTACGCCTCGTCGAACGGCGTCATGTCCCGCGCGGCCTGCCCCATCGTCTTGCGCAGGTAGATCAGGTAGTCGCGCGTGAGCTGCATGTCGCGGCGCCCCTCGGTGGACACCGGGCCGTGGCCCGGCACCACGACCTGCGCGTCGAATGCAAGCAGCTTTTCGAGCGATGCGATCCAGTTTCGGCTGTCGGCCTCTCCCACGAACGGAATTCGATTGCGAAACACCAGGTCACCGGCATAGAGAACCCGGCGCGAGGGCACGTACACCACCAGATCGTCCGGCGTGTGCGCGGGACCGACCGGCTGGACCACCAGCTCGATGCCGCCCACCACCAGCTCGCGCCGTCCGTCGATCCAGTCGGTGGCCTGCACCAGCCGCGTTTGCTCGTCGATCCAGGGCGCCAACTCGGTGCGTGAGGCCTGAAGGCGCAGGCGCGCCGTGTCGGAGTTCAGGTATTCGCGCGCTGCTTGGTGGGCAACGATGCGCGCGCCGCTGTCCGCGAACACCTGCAGGCCATAAATGTGGTCGGCGTGGTAGTGCGTGACGATGACGTGTGTCACCTTCTGCTGCGTCACGCGCGCGATCTCGGCCAGCAGGCGCCTGGCCAGTGCCGGCGAACCGAGGGCGTCGACCACCACCACACCGGCTGGCGTGACGATAAAGCCCGCGTTGGAAATGAAGTTCTGGTTGGCGGGCGAGCCCATCGCGGACAGACCTTCGACATACCAGCAACCCGGCGCCGCCTCGCGTGGCAGCATCTCGGGCAACTCAGCCGCACTGGCATGGGCCGACCACAACCCCGTCCAGCCAACGCACGCTGCCGCACCGACGCAGCGGCGCAACAGTTGACGCCGATCAAGTGCAACTTGCATGATGGAGTCTAAATTTATAAGTCATTGCTGAAGTAATTATCCGGAATGCCGTTCGACTTGACAAGCTTGCTGGATCGGCAGGGCACCGGTGGTGTGCTGGCGACGGGTGGTGCCTTGATCGGCGCGCTGTTCGGTTTCTTTGCACAGCGCTCGCGCTTTTGCCTGCGCGCCGCGGTGATCGAGTTCTGGCACGGGCAGTTTGCGGAGAAGCTGTCGGTTTGGCTGCTGGCCTTTGCCAGCGCGGTGATCGCTGTGCAGGCGCTGATTCTCAGCGGGCTGCTGGACGTGAGTGACGCTCGCCAGCTGGCCAACCGGGGCAGCCTGTCGGGTGCGCTGGTGGGTGGGTTGACGTTCGGCGTCGGGATGATCCTGACGCGCGGCTGTGCCAGTCGTCTGCTCGTGCTCTCTGCCAACGGCAACTAGCGCGCGCTGCTGTCGGGGCTGGTGTTCGCCGTGACTGCACAGGCCACGTTGGCGGGCAGCCTGGCGCCGCTGCGTGAAGCCGTTGCCGCTTGGTGGACGGTGGAAGGAGGTGCGACACGTCATGTTCTGGAGCAGCTGGGCGGTGGCGCGCTGGACGGTCTGGTGCTGGGTGGTGTCTGGTTGGTGGTGGCAGTGATCTTTTCGCTGCGCAGCGGCAACCACCCGTGGATGTGGGTCGGCGGAATCGGCACCGGCGTCGCGGTGGCCTTGGCCTGGTGGTTCAGCCACGCGGTTGCGAACGCCAGCTTCGATCCGGTGCAGATCCAGGGCCTGACCTTCAGCGGCCCCTCGGCGGAATGGCTGATGCGCGTACTGGCGAGTCCGACGCGGCCGTTCGGCTTTGATGCCGGGATGCTGCCCGGAGTTTTCGTCGGTTCGGCCATGGGTGCCTGGGTCGGGCGCGAATTCAGGATCGATGGCTTCAGGGACGGCTACAGCATGGCGCGCTACATCGCGGGCGCGATGCTGATGGGCTTCGGCAGCATGCTGGCTGGCGGTTGCGCCGTGGGCGCAGGCATGACGGGCGGCGCCATCTTCGCGCTCACCGCCTGGTTGGCGCTGGCGGGCATGTGGATCGGGGGCGGCCTGGCGAGTCGGTGGCTCGCCGAACCGGTGCAGACCAGCCGGCTGGCCACCCAGCAGGCCCCGATGGTGGTTCCGGTGGCGCCCTGAACGTCGCCGCTCACCCGTCGATCGGGGGTCGGCGCGACCCATCCTTGACGAGCGTGCTCTTGCCAAACAGGCTTTCCACCAGATCGACGACCAGTTCGGCGGTCTGGTTGTGCACATCCAGAGCCGGGTTGAGTTCCACGATGTCGAGCGAGCCAAGCTGCCCGGTGTCTGCAATCATCTCCATGCACAGTTGGGCTTCACGATAGGTGGGGCCGCCACGGACCGTGGTGCCGGTGCCGGGGGCGATCTCGGGATCGAGAAAATCCACGTCGAAACTGACGTGCAGATGCACGCCTTCGCCCGCGTCGACGACTGGCGCCAGCGCCCGTGTCATCACCTCGCGCATGCCCAGTTCATCGATGGATCGCATGTCGTAGACCTCGATGGCGTGTTGCCTGATCAGATGCTTCTCCTGCGCATCGACGCTGCGCAACCCGATCTGGCACAGGGTCTGCCCCGGCAGGGCGGGGGCAAACCCCGCCATCTCGGCCAGTTCGCGCGGTCCCAACCCGCACAGGCTGGCCACGGGCGTGCCATGCGCGTTGCCACTGGGCGAAGTGGCGGGCGTGTTGAAATCGGCATGGGCATCGAGCCAGAGCACGCGCAGCGCCTTGCCAGACGCGCGGCAATGCTGCGCCACCGCGCTGATCGAACCCACCGCCAGGCAGTGGTCGCCACCCATCACCACGGGCACGCGCCGGTCTCGGAGCACCTGATGGACGGCTGCGTGCGTGGCCCGGCTCCAGGCCAGCACCTGCTGGACATTGCGCAGGCCGCTGACCGCGTCCCGCTCACCCCGCGGATTGGGCGGACCGGCCAGGTTGCCGAGGTCACGCACCCCGTGGCCGAGTCGCTCCAGCGCCGGACCCAGTTGGGCCACGCGCAGCGCGTCGGGCCCCATGGCGGCACCCAGGCGACCGGCACCGATGTCGGTGGGGACGCCGATGAGCGTGACGGGAACGAACGCAGCCATGTCAGGGAAGTGCCGACGTTGATGCAAGGGTATCGTGATCCCCGCCCGACGGACGCGCCAGCAGGCTCGGCCCCTCGGTTGGCACGCGCACGCGAAACGCCCTGCCGCTCAGCGGCCGCTGAGGTACTCGGACACCGCCGCCATCTCCAGGGGCGTCATCTTCTCGGCGATCGCGTGCATCACGGCGTTGTCGTTGTTGCGTTCGCGCTTGTTGAATTGCTTGAGCTGATTGTCCAGGTAGGCGGCGTGTTGGCCCGCCAGGCGCGGCAACGCGTTGCTGCCCGCCCCGCCGGGGCCATGACAGCTGGTGCAAGCGGGTACCCCGCTGAACCGGTTGCCGAACTGATAGATGTACTGCCCCACCTGCGCCAGCGGCAGGTCCCTGGGCGCTTCGTTGTGGGGCGGACGACTGGCGTAGAACTCGCCCAGCGCCACCATGTCCTCGGGCGACAGCGCAGTGACCATGCTGGCCATGGCCGTGCTCTTGCGCGTGCCGTTCCTGAAATTTTCCAACTGCTTGGTCACGTACTCGGCATTTTGTCCAGCCAGTCGCGGGAACACCTCGCTGGCCGATTCGCCATCGGCGCCGTGACACAGGAAGCACGAGCCGCCGATGATTCGCCGAGCACGCGCCTCCCAGTCCTGCGCGCACGCCCCGCTCGTGCCCGCCAGCACGAGCATGGCGATGGCCGCGAGCCACGCGCGCTTCATGCCAGCGTGTCGGCCCAGATGTTGCGTGCCCAGGCCATGGCGTAGCGCCCCTCCAGCTCGCTCGCGGCGGACGACACGCCACCCGAATTGGGCACCGGCAGCATGGTCTTCTTCTCGGCGTCGTAGCGATGCACGCTGGCCACGTGCATGACGTCGGTATCGCTCACGAAGCTGTAGCACGTGTTGTTGTAGATCGGCAGCGAATTGGGCGCACGACCGGCCAGCAGCGCGACGATCGCGGCCGCCGCCACCTTGCCATGCTGGTTGGCCATGTGGCCCGACTTGGGCATGGCCGGCGCGATCTGCAGCGAATCGCCCAGGATGTGGATGTTCTTGGCCGCCTTGGACTCGTGCGTGAGCCAGTCGACCTCGCACCAGCGCTTGTTGGCGGTCGTCAGGCCGGCGTCGTGAGCAACCGATCCGGCGCGCATGGGCGGGATTACGTTGAGCACCTGCGCCTTGACGTCGTCGTTGAAGTCGAACTTGAGCGTGCCGGTGGCGGCATCGACGTCGACCAGCTGGTGCTTGGGCCGGTATTCGATGATGCCCTTGTACCGGTCGGCCCAAGCCTTCTTGAACAGCGGCCCCTTGGAGGTGACATCGTCGTTGGCGTCCAGGATCAGCACCTTGCTGCGTGGCTTGGCCTGCTTGAAGAAGAACGCCACCTGGC
Organism: uncultured Ottowia sp.; assembly: GCA_964527755.1. Classification (GTDB taxonomy): domain Bacteria; phylum Pseudomonadota; class Gammaproteobacteria; order Burkholderiales; family Burkholderiaceae_C; genus Ottowia. The sequence continues at coordinate 10,838 of CAZGOL010000019.1, read as the reverse complement.
AGGCGCGCTCGTAGGGTCCTGGCGGGCAACGATACGGCTGCAGCGGGATCGCCAGCGCATACACGCCGCCATCCGGCATGGCCTCCAACTGCTTGCGCAGGGCAACGGTCTGCGGTCCGGCCTTCCACGAGTGCAGCACCTTGTCCTGCGCACCGGGCTTGTTCATTCCCGGCAGTTGCTCCCACATGAAATCGATGCCCGGCGAGAGCACCAGTCGGTCATAGGCCAGCGTGCCTCCGCTGGCCAGCCGCACCTGGCGCTTGTCCGCGTCGATGGCGGTGACCCGATCCTTGACCAGCTTGACGCCATGGCGCCGAACCAGGTTGTCGTAGGGCGTGGTGATGTCGGCCAGCTGCTTGCTGCCGCCGATGACCAGGTTGGAGATGGGACAGGAAACGAAGGCGTCGTTGGGCTCGACCAGCGTCACTTCGACGCGTCCCTCCGACCACATGCGGATGTACTTGGCCGCCGTGGCGCCACCGTAGCCACCGCCGACGACCACCACCTTCCCGCCCGCACCGGCACCGGTCGATGCACAACCACTGGCCAGCCCCAGCACCGAAGCCGCCGAGGCGACCTGCACGAATTGACGACGATCCATGGTGCGTCCCCTCCTCACTTCTTCTGCGCCGCGAACCACGCGGTGATGGCGGCCAACTGTTCGTCGGTGTAGCCCTTGGCCAGTTGATGCATGATGGTGGCGGGCTTGGCGCCGCTCTTGAAATCCATCAGCTTCTTGAGCATTTCGTCCTTGTTGGCACCGGCCAATGGCTCGTTGCCCGGCTGGGCATGACCGTTGGTTCCATGGCAACTGGCACAGGCGGCAGCCCAACTGCGCACCTGCAGCGGATCGGTCTGGGCGTGAGCGGCGCCAGCGGCCAGCAGGCCGGCCGCGAGCGCGGTGACGAACAGAGGTTTCATCGTTGAGTTCCTCCTCAGATGGACGATTCTTCAGACGGACGACGAGAAATTCGCCGTCACTTATATAACCGACCCCATGATAGGCCCCGCTGCTGCCGACTGGCACTGGGGAATAACCCGAATCGGGAATCGGCTGCGGGAGTCTAGCCAGACTCGGCGTCTGGCCAACGACATTTTGGTTGGATCGTCATGCCGCCCGGCGACGGGTGTGCACGCGGCACCGCTTTCGGCGCTTCAGTGCGCCTCGCCCGGCTGCTCGATGGCAATCTGCATGCACACCGCGCGGCAGAGTGTCACCACGCGCTCGTCGGCGATGTAGTAGTAAATCTGGACGCCCTCGCGCCGCTTGCCGACCACACCCGCCTTGTACAGGACACCCAGGTGCTGACTCATGTTGGGCTGGGTGGTGGGCACGGCTTCGAGCAACTCGCCGACATTCTTCTCGCCGTGGCACAGCGCGCTGATGATCTTCAGCCGCATCGGAGCGGACATCAGGCGAAACACCTCGGCCGCGCGTTCGAAAACCCGCTCGCTCGGGTGATCTGCTTCGCTGGCAAGCCTCTGCGCAGCACGCTGGGCGGTGGACGGGTTCGGCATCGCGTCGCACTATACGGCACGCGGTCGCGCCAGGCTACTGGCCGGGTGACCGGTCGCCGCGCAGGGTGCGGCTCAGCAGGATCACCGGCACCAGCCCCACCAGCACCAGGGCAAGCGAGGGCAGCGCCGCCTCACCCAGGCGCTCATCGCGCGCCAGCTGGTCGGCCACCACGGCCAGCGTGTCGGTGTTGAAGGGGCGCAACACGACGGTGGCGGGCAACTCCTTCATCACGTCGACGAACACCAGCAGGCCGGCCGCAAAACCGGCCCGCCTGAGCAACGGCCAGTGCACACGAGCGGCCAGTTCGATGCCGCCCGCGCCCAGCAGGCTGGCGGACTCGTCCAGGCTGCGCGGCACGCGAGCGTATCCGGCCTGCATCGACTGCAGCGCCACCGAAACGAAACGCACCAGATATGCCCACAGCAGCCCCAGAACCGTCGCCGTGACCCAGCCGCCCACGCCCGACTCGGGCCAGCGCTGCTGCAGCCAACCCACCGGCAGCAGCACGCCGACCACCACCACCGCGCCCGGGATCGCATAGCCGAGCGAAACCACCTGCACCGCCGCGCGCCGCAGGCCATCGGGCCGATGACGCAGGCCGAAGGCCAGCAACCACGCCGCCAGCACCGCCAGCACCGCCGTCATGGCGCCCAGGCGCACGCTGTTCCAGGCCCAGCCGACGAAGCGGTCCCAGGGCAGCACGGACCAATCGGCCGACAGCGGTCGCAGCATGAACAGCACCGGCAGCACGAAGCCCAGCAGCACCGGCAGCAGGCACAGCAGCACCGCCAGCGCACCCTTCCAGCCGCGCAGCATCACCGCGCGCGCTTCACCCGAGCCCGCAAGGTGCCCGCTGGTGCTGGCAAAGCGCAATCGCCGCTGCGCGCGCTGCTCCAGCCACAGCAGCAACACCACCAGCGCCAGCAGCACGGTAGCCAATTGCGCCGCCGCCGTGCGGTTGTCCATCGACAGCCAGGCCTTGTAGATGCCGAGTGTGAAAGTCTGGATGCCGAAATAGGCGGACACGCCGTAGTCGGCCAGCACCTCCATCAGTGCCAACGCCATCCCGGCGGCGATCGCGGGGCGCGCCATCGGCAAGGCCACCTCGCGCAGCCGCCGTGCCAGCCCGGCGCCCAGCAGGCGCGCCGCCTCCATCAGGTGCGGCGCACGCTCGGCCAGCGCAGTGCGCGCCAGCAGGTAAACGTAAGGGTAGAGCGAAAACGAAAACACCCAGGCCGCGCCCCACACGCTGCGCACCTCGGGCAGCAGGCGGCCCTGCAGCCCGAACGTGGCGCGCAGCCAGCTTTGCAGAGGGCCCGCGAACTGCAGAAAGTCGGTGTAGGCGTAGGCCGTGACGTAAGCTGGCATGGCCAGCGGCAGCAACAGCAGCCACTCGAAGCTGCGTCGGCCACGAAAGTCGAACACCGTTACCAGGAGCGCCGCCGGCACGCCGAGCGCCACCACCCCGATGGCGACCATGACCGCCAGTTGCACCGTCACCGCCAGGTACGAGGGCAGCACGGTGCTGCCCATCTCCAGCAGGATCTGCGCCGACACGGCGTCCCACTGCCCCCACGAACTCACCAGCGCCAGCACCGGCAGCGCGAGCGCCAGAGCCACCAACGCAAGGATCAGGGTGGGCAGCGCGCGCACGATGGGTGGTGGTGAAGCAGCAACGGCGGTGATCGGGGGGCCGCCAAGCCTGGGACCCGGGGGTGGTGGCAACCGGGTGAACGGTTGGTCTGAATGAGAATTGTACGTATCTACAATGCCCGCCATGTTCCTTCGGATCGAGCGCGTCGACGTGTGCTACCCCGGTGCGGCGCAGCCCGCGGTACGTTCGGCCACACTGGGCTTGCAGGCGGGCGAGATCGGCGTGCTGATCGGCCCCTCGGGATGCGGGAAGACCACGCTGCTGCGTGCCGTGGCGGGCCTGGAGCGCGCGTGCTCCGGAACCATCACGCTGGACGAACACGTGGTCAGCAGCGAGCACCTGCACGTGCCGCCGGAGGCGCGGCGCATCGGCATGGTGTTCCAGGACTACGCGCTGTTTCCGCATCTGGACGTGGAGCGCAACGTCGGCTTCGGCCTCAGGCACCTGCCGGCTGCCGAGCGAGTGCAGCGTGTGACCGAAGTGCTGCGGCTGGTGGACCTGCCGGGCAGCGAGCGGCGCTTTCCGCATGAGCTGTCGGGTGGCCAGCAGCAGCGCGTGGCACTGGCGCGCGCGATGGCGCCGCGCCCGCGCCTGCTGCTGCTGGACGAGCCGTTCTCCAACCTCGACGCCGACCTGCGCGAACGCCTGGCGCATGAACTGCGCGCGATCCTGAAGGTGGCCGGCGCGACCGTGCTGTTCGTCACGCACGACCAGTTCGAGGCCTTCGCCATCGGCGACCGCATCGGCGTGATGAACGAGGGCCACCTGCACCAGTGGGACGACGCCTACACGCTGTACCACCGCCCGGCCACGCGCTTCGTGGCCGACTTCATCGGACACGGCGTGTTCGTGCCCGCACGCATCCTGCGCGACGCCACCGGCACGCACGTGGAGACGCCGCTCGGACGCCTGAAGGACTCGGTCGAGTGCCCGCTGCCGGAGGCCTATCCGGACGGATGTTGCGACCTGCTGCTGCGTGCCGACGACATCGTGCACGACGACCATGCGCCGGTGAAGGCGCGCATCGTGCGCAAGGCGTTTCGCGGTTCGGAGTTCCTCTACACGCTGCAACTCGAAAGCGGCGAGACGGTGCTGGCACAGGTGCCCAGCCACCACAACCACCGCGTGGGCGAGTGGATCGGGATCCGGCCCGATGTGGATCACGTGGTGGTGTTCGAACCCCAGACGCCGATGCGAACGGCGTGGCTTCAGCTATAAAACTCGGAGCTGTTTCGGCACGTCGTGCAACAGTTTCAAGGCTTTTGGTTCAAAACAATGGGCGGGCCAACCCGCGCCGCCCTTGCCTTTGGACCTTCAGCCGCCGTGCGCCAGATGACCGCCGACCAGCGTGCAGCGCACCCGGCCTTCCATCTCGAAGCCGGCGAACGGCGTGTGCTTGCCCTGGCTCGCCAGCGCGCCCGGCTCCACCAGCCAGCGGTCGGCCGGGTCGAACACGCACAGATCGGCCACGCCGCCTTCCACCAGGCGCCCGCAACTGGCTGCCAGCGTTCCCAGCGCCGCGCCCAACACCTGCGCCGGTGCGCGCGTGACCACCGCCAGCGCGCGCTGCAAGCCAGGGCCTTCGCGTTCCTGCCCCCATTTGAGCGCCAGCGGCAGCAGCAGCTCGATCGCGGTGGCGCCTGGTTCGGCCTCGGCGAACGGCAACTGTTTGGCGTCGGCCTCGACTGGCGTGTGGTCGGATACGAGCGCATCGATGGTGCCGTCCGCCAGCGCCGTCCGAAGCGCCTCGCGGTCGCGCGGGCCGCGCAGGGGCGGCTGCAGGCGCGCGCGGCCGTCGAAATACCCGATGTCGTGGTCGGTCAGGTGCAACGAATGGACGCTGACGTCGGCGCTCACAGGCAGGCCTTCCGCCCTGGCCTGCCGCAGCAAGCTGACGCCGGCCGCGCTCGACAGCCGGCACAGATGCACGCGCGGCGGATTCACCGTGTTGGTCATCGCGCGCAACAACTCGAACACCGTGTGCAGGGCGACGGTTTCGGCCGCCGCGGGCACACCGGCCAACCCCATGCGCATGGCGAGCGGCCCGCTGGCGGCGACGCCACCGCCGAGCCAGGGATCGAGCGGACGCAGCCAGACCGCGTAGCCGAAGGTGCTGGCGTACTGCAGCGCGCGTTGCAGCACCTGGGTGTTGACAATGGGCGCATCGGCCTGGCCGAAGGCCACGCAGCCGGCCTCGGTGAGCAAACCCATCTCGGTGAGCACCTCGCCCTTGAGGCCACGCGTGAGCGCCCCTTGCGGGAACACGCGCGCCTGATGCAGCTTCTCGGCGCGCATCTTGAGCATCTCGACCAGGCCGGGCTCGTCCAGCACCGGGTCGGTGTCGGGCGGACACACGAGGCTGGTCACGCCACCGGCCACGGCGGCGGCCATCTCGCTTTCAAGCATGCGCGCGTGCTCGTGACCGGGTTCGCGCAGACGCGCCGCCAGATCGACCAGCCCCGGCAGCACCCAGCAGCCGCGCGCATCGAGCTTGCGCGTCGGCGCGAAGTCGGCACGCACGCGGCCGATGCTCAGAATGCGGCCCGCCGCAATGGCCACGTCGGCCACCTCGTCGCGACCGGAGGCGGGATCGATGACGCGACCGTGCTGGATCAGGATCTTCATGGTTTCAAGTGAAATCGGCCTCTAAGGCTTTTCCATCCTGCCGGAGCAGCTATCTTTTTCATACTCGAACAAGCTCATGCGTTGTTGCCGGCCACGATGCTCATCACCGCCATGCGCACCGCGATGCCGAAAGTGACCTGCGGCAGGATGACGCTGTGCGGACCGTCAACCACCCGCGAATCGATCTCGACCCCTCGGTTGATCGGCCCCGGGTGCATCACGATGGCATCGGGCCGGGCCACGGCCAACTTCTCGGGCGTGAGGCCGAAGCACTTGAAGAACTCCTGCGTCGAGGGCAGCAGCGCGCCGCTCATGCGCTCGTTCTGCAGGCGCAGCGCGATGATGACATCGGCGTCCCGGATGCCATCGTGCAGCGTGTGGCACACCCGAACCCCCATCGGCGCCAGATCGTCCGGCACCAACGTCCTGGGTCCCACCACGCGCACCTCGGCCGCGCCCAGGGTGGTCAGTGCGTGGATGTCCGATCGCGCCACGCGCGAATGCAGGATGTCGCCGACGATGGCCACCACCAGATTGGAGAAATCCTTCTTGAAATGCCGGATCGTGTACATGTCCAGCAAGCCCTGGGTGGGATGCGCGTGGCGCCCGTCGCCAGCGTTGATGACGTGCACGTGCGGCGCCACGTGCTGGGCGATCAGGTAGGGCGCGCCGCTCTCCGAATGCCGCACCACGAACAGGTCCGCTGCCATCGCGCTCAGGTTGGCCACCGTGTCCAGCAGCGACTCGCCCTTGGCGGTGGACGAGCGCGCAATGTCCAGCGTGTAGACATCGGCCGACAGGCGCGTGGCCGCGATGTCGAAGGTGGTGCGTGTGCGGGTGGAATTTTCGAAAAAGAGGTTGAACACGCTCCGGCCGCGCAGCAGGGGCACCTTCTTGACGTCGCGATCGCTCACGCTGACGAACTGCGCCGCGGTGTCCAGGATGTGGACAAGGATGTCGCGCGGCAATCCCTCGGTGGACAGCAGGTGGATCAGTTCGCCGTTCTTGTTGAGCTGGGGATTGCCTCGGCCGAGCATGATCAACCCTTGTTCTCGATTCGGAAGCTGAAGGTGCCGCCCTCATCGCGCGCGAGCTCCAGCGACTGGCTTGCGGGCAGCACCACGCGCGCGGCCGCGAAGTCGGCCGCCACCGGAAGCTGGCGGCCGCCGCGATCGACCAATACCGCCAGTCGCACGCGCGCCGGCCGGCCGTAGTCGAACAACTCGTTGAGCACCGCGCGGATCGTGCGTCCGGTGTAGAGCACGTCGTCGAGCAGCAGGATGTCGGCGCCGTCGACGTCGAACGGCAGCGCGGTTTGCCCGCTGGCGGCCAGGCCACGCTTGGCGAAGTCGTCGCGATGCATGGCCGACGAGATGGCGCCCGCCGCCCCGGCAAGACCCAGCTCGAGCTGCAGCCGTTCGGCCAGCCACTGGCCGCCCGAGACGATGCCGACCAGGCGCGTCTGCAGCGCCATCAGCGGCGCCACACCGCGCTGCAACTCGGCGTACAGGGCCTCGGCGTCGAGCGCCAGTGAACTCATGCCAGACTCCTCAGGAATTGCTCCAGGATGATCGCCGCAGCCTGCGCATCGGCATCGCTGGCGCCGGTGGCCAGCGCCTCGGTGGTGCTGTAGCGCTCGTCGACTTCGTACACCGGCAACGCATAGCGCGCCCGCAACTGGCGCGCGAAACGCCGCGCGCGACGGGTGTTCTCGTGCTCGGCGCCGTCGGGGTGCAACGGAATGCCCACCACCAACGCGTCGGGCTCCCACTCCCGCATGCGCGCGGTGATCGGTGCCCAGCGGGCGTCCCCCTCGGCGCGGATGGTGCCCTGGGGCGTGGCACTGCAAGTCAGGCGGTTGCCGGTGGCCACGCCGGTGCGGCGCGTGCCAAAATCGAACGCCAGAAAGCGGGACAACCGGACTGGGACTTCCTGGGACATCACCGGGTCGCCAGATCGTCGCCCATCACGCATGTCCCACATCGGGCGCCAGCATCCAGGCCTCCAGGCCCAGCAGACGCAAGGCCCTTTCGTAGCGCTCCAGGATGGGTGCGTCGAACACCAGGCGCGCATCGGCGTCGACGGTCAACCAGCTGTTGCCGGCAATTTCGGACTCGAGTTGCCCCTCGCCCCAGGCGGAATACCCCAGCATCACGATCACCCGCCGCGGTCCGCCACCGCTGGAAAGGGCTTCCAGCACATCCCGGGACGTGGTCATCTCCAACCCGCCGGGCACGCTGAGGGTTGACGCATAGACGGACTGATCGGGCGGCAGGCCATCGACCTCGATCGGGTCGTGCAGCACGAACCCTCGCTCGGTCTGCACCGGCCCGCCCTGGAACACCGGCAGGTCGCCCAGGTCGGGTCGCGCCAGCGGCAGATCCACTTTCTGGAACAGGTCGGCCATGCTGATGCCGCCCGGCTTGTTGATGATGAGGCCGAGCGCACCCCGCTCGCTGTGCTCGCACACGTAGACCACGCTGCGCGCGAACGTGCTGTCCACCATGCCCGGCATGGCGATCAGGAAGTGGTTCGTCAGGTTGATCGATCCGGTGGCGTCGGCCATGGCCCGATTTTACCGGGGCATGGCAGCCGGTGCCGGCCCGAATCAGCCGGCCGCGGCACCCACGGCGGCCTGGGCGTAGCTGCTGATCAGGCCCAGCAATTCCTCTTCGGAGTACGGTTTGCCCAGATAGTGGTTCGCACCCAGTTCCTGGGCGTGCTCGCGGTGCTTCTCGGCGATTCGCGAAGTGATCATGACCACCGGCAGGTCGGCCATCGTCTGGTCGGCCCGGATGTTGCGCAGGAAATCGAAACCGTCCATGCGCGGCATCTCGATGTCGGTGAGCACGACCGTCGGCCGCTCGATCTGCAATTGCTCCAGACCTTGCAGGCCGTCGGCCGCCAGCGCCACGCGGTAACCCTCGCGCTGCAGCAGGCGCTGCGTGACGCGACGCACGGTGATCGAATCGTCGACCACCAGCACCAGCGGAATGCTCGACTGGCGCGGCGCCACCGGAAGCTGGGGCACGGTCGGCACGACGGCTTCGCCCGGTTCGGCCGCTGGCGTCTCGAGGGTCGCTTGCGCGCCCAGAGCACGAATCTGCTCGCCATACACCGTGGCCAGGGCCACCGGGTTGTAGATCAGCGCCACCGCGCCCGAAGCCAGCGCCGTGATGGCCACCAGGCCCGGCAGGCGCGACAGCTGCGGCCCGAGCGCCTTGACCACAACTTCCTGATTGCCCAGCACTTCGTCGACGTGCAGCGCTACGCGCCGCGCAGCCGAGCGGAAGATGACCACCGGCATCGTCTTGTCGGTCGTCGTTGCGCAGTGCGTCGAATACTGCAACAGCGCCCCAGCCCAGTAGAAGGGCACATCCGCGTTGCCGAAACGGAACGTGCCGCTGGCGTAGGCCTGGTCGCGCTCGGCGCGCGTGCCGCGGTGCACCAGTTCGATCAGGCTCGATGGCACGCCGACGATCAGTTCCCCCGCACGGATCAGCACGACCTGGGTCACGGCGGTGGTCAGCGGCAACACCAGCTTGAACGAAGTGCCGTGCCCGGCCCGGGTGTCGGTCTCGATGCGTCCGCCCAGCGCCTGTACCTCGTTGCGCACAACGTCCATCCCGACGCCGCGCCCGGCCAGTTCGGTCACTTCCGCGGCGGTCGTGAACCCCGGAGCGAAGATGAATTCGGCAACCTCCGGGTCACTGAGCGCCTGCCCGGGCGTGGCCAGGCCGCGCGCGAGCGCGCGCTCGCGAATGCGGGCCAGATCGAGTCCGGCACCGTCATCCCGGAACTCGATCGATACGTCGTTGCCCGCCTGTTGAACGTCGATCGCAATCAGGCCCATCTCGGCCTTGCCACGCGCCGCGCGCAAGGCGGGGCTTTCGATACCGTGCACCACGCAGTTGCGCAGCAGGTGCTCAAACGCCGGCGTCATGCGGTCCAGGATGCCGCGATCCATCTCGATGGTCCCGCCGGTGATGTCCAGTCGCACCTGCTTGTCGGACTCCTTGGACGCCTGACGCACCACCCGGTACAGGCGTTCGGCAATGCCGTCGAACTCAACCATTCGAGTGCGCAACAGGTCGCGCTGCAACTCACGCGACTGGCGGGCCTGGGCGGCCAGGTCGTCCTCGCTCGCGTCGAGGACGCGCTGCAGGTTGCGCTGCACGGTGGACACGTCGTTGACCGATTCGGCCATCATCCGCGTCAACTCCTGCATCCGGGTAAAGCGGTCGAACTCCAGCGGATCGAAGTTTTGCTGCGCATCCTTGGATTGGGCCAGACGCGACTGCATCTGCGTCTCGGCCTGCAACTCGACGTCGCGCAACTGCCCGTGCAGGCGTGTGACGTTTCCGGTCAGCTCGTTGACGGCCGCCCGCAACTGCGTGACGTCGCTTTCGAGCCTTGCACGCGAAGTCATCACCTCGCCGGCCTGAGCCACCAGGCGGTCCAGCAATTGCGACTGCACGCGCACCGTCTGGCGGGCGCTGACTCGCGCGCCGGCCAGCGACAGGGCGGTGGGCAAGGCCACTTCGCCGCGCTCCACCACAGGCAGCGCAGGCGGTGCATCCGGCGTGGCGAGTGCCTCGGGCGCCGCCGCGACGGTCGGCACCGGATCCGTGGACGCAAGGTCTTCCCGTGCGACCGCCTCCAGCACCGCCGTTTCGATCTCCTGGGTCGCCGCGGTCGAGCGCCGGCGCAGGTCCTGGAATCCGGCCTGAATCCGGTCCAGACCTTCCAGCAGGGGTTCGAGGTCACTTGATGCCAGGTTCTCGGTGCCGATCACCTCGATCTCGGACTCGGTCCGGTGCGCCATTTCACCCAGGCGCAACGCACCCGCCAGACGCGCACTGCCCTTGAGCGTGTGGAGCGCACGCAGCGCCTCCGCGCGCGACTCCAGATCACCCGGTCGCTCGGCCCACTGGCGCAGGGACGCGGAGAGCCGGGGCAGCAACTCCTCGGCCTCCTCCTCGAAAATCGGGAACAGGTCGGGGTCGACCGCGTCGAGCGCTTCGATTTCGTCCTCGGCGT
>CAZGOL010000018.1:0-27172 GCA_964527755.1 uncultured Ottowia sp. | reverse complement strand
TGATGATCGTCGCCGGTACGCTGTGCAACAAGATGGCGCCGGCGCTGCGCAAGGTCTACGACCAGATGGCCGAGCCACGCTGGGTGATCTCCATGGGTTCGTGCGCCAACGGCGGTGGTTATTACCACTACAGCTATTCGGTGGTGCGCGGCTGCGACCGCATCGTGCCGGTGGACGTGTACGTTCCCGGCTGCCCGCCGACGGCCGAGGCGCTGCTGTACGGCATCATCCAGTTGCAGCAGAAGGTTCGGCGCACCAACACCATCGCGAGGACCTGAGCATGGCGGATTACGCGATTACGCCGCGGCAATTGAGTGACAAGGTGGCCTCGGCGCTGGGCGAGCGTGCAGCGAGCGTGCTGATTTCGCGAGGCGAGGTCACGGTCACCCTCGCGTCTCGGAACTACGTCGAGGCGATGCGCACGCTGCGCGATGCCGAAGATTGCCGGTTCGAGCAGCTGATCGACCTGTGCGGCGTCGACTATTCGACCTACGCCGACGGTCGCTGGGAAGGGCTCCGCTATGCGGTCGTGGTGCATCTGCTGTCGATCAGCCTGAACCAGCGCTTGCGTGTGCGCGTGTTCTGCGACGACGACGAGTTCCCGGTGATTGCCTCGATAAACGACCTCTGGAACTCGGCCAACTGGTTTGAACGCGAAGCGTTCGACCTCTACGGGATCTTGTTCGAGGGTCACCCCGACCTGCGCCGCATCCTGACCGACTACGGTTTCATCGGACATCCGTTCCGCAAGGATTTCCCGCTTTCAGGTCACGTCGAAATGCGCTACGACGCCGAGCGCCAGCGCGTGATCTACGAACCGGTGTCGATTGAGCCACGCGAAGTCACTCCGCGCATCATTCGCGAAGACAACTACGGGGGGTTGCACTGACACGCCCGGCGCGTCGAGCCTTGATCCATGGCAGAAATCAAGAACTACACCCTCAACTTCGGCCCGCAGCATCCCGCCGCACACGGCGTGCTGCGCCTTGTGCTGGAACTGGACGGGGAGGTCATCCAGCGCGCCGACCCGCACGTGGGCCTCTTGCATCGTGCAACCGAGAAGCTGGCCGAGCACAAGACGTTCATCCAATCGCTGCCCTACATGGACCGTCTCGACTATGTGTCGATGATGTGCAACGAGCACGCCTATTGTCTGGCGATCGAGAGGTTGCTGGGCATCGAGATTCCCGTTCGTGCGCAGTACATCCGAGTCATGTTCTCGGAGATCACGCGCCTGATGAATCACCTGATGTGGTTGGGCTCGCACGGTCACGACTGTGGTGCGTCCACCATGCTGCTGTGGACCTTCCGCGAACGCGAGGACCTGTTCGACATGTACGAGGCGGTCTCGGGCGCGCGTATGCATGCGGCGTACTTCCGGCCGGGCGGCGTGTATCGCGACCTGCCGGACACGATGCCGCAGTACAAGCCAAACAAGGTGCGCAGCGCCAAGGATCTCGAACGCCAGAACGCGAACCGGCAAGGCTCTCTGCTTGATTTCATTGATGACTTCACGCAACGCTTTCCCGGACTGGTCGACGAATACGAAGTCCTTCTCACCGACAACCGGATCTGGAAGCAGCGCACCGTCGGCATTGGCGTGGTGACGCCCGAGCGCGCGCTGAACCTGGGTTTCACCGGACCGATGCTGCGTGGCTCGGGCATTGCCTGGGACCTGCGCAAGAAGCAGCCTTACGAGGTGTATGACCGGTTGGAGTTCGACATTCCGATTGGCAAGACCGGAGACAGCTACGACCGCTACTTGGTGCGAGTCGAGGAGATGCGCCAGTCCAACCGCATCATCCGGCAGTGCATCGAGTGGCTGCGTGCAAATCCAGGGCCGGTGATCGTGGACAACTACAAGGTGGCACCTCCTCCGCGCGAGCGCATGAAGTTCGGCATGGAGGATCTGATTCACCACTTCAAGTTGTTCACCGAAGGGATGCATGTGCCCGAGGGAGAGGCGTACGCGGCGGTAGAGCACCCGAAAGGCGAATTCGGCATCTACCTCATCAGCGATGGAGCGAACAAACCCTATCGACTGAAGATCCGGCCGCCGGGCTTCGTGCATCTGTCCGCATTTGACGAACTGACCAAGGGCCACATGCTGACCGACGCCGTGGCCATCATCGGCACTATGGACATCGTGTTTGGAGAGGTCGATCGATGAGCGAATCTGTCGTGGCCGCGCCTTCGGCGCAGCTCTCCGACGCCATGCGCGCGCGGTTTGCGCGCGAGGTGGCCAAGTACCCGGTGGCACAGAAGCGATCGGCGGTGATCGCCTGTCTGTCCATCGTGCAGGAAGAACAGGGCTGGGTTAGCGCCGAGTACGAGAAGGCGGTGGCAGAGTATCTCGGGTTGCCGCCCATTGCGGTGCACGAAGCGACTTCGTTCTACAACATGTTCAACCAGCGGCCGGTCGGTCAGTACAAGCTGATGGTCTGCACCAATCTTCCGTGCCAGTTGCGCGGTGGGGCGCAGGCGATCGAGCACCTCGAGCAGAAGCTGGGCATCAAAGACGGTCAAACGACGGCTGATGGCAAATTCACCCTGCAGCACTGTGAATGCCTGGGAGCCTGCGGCGATGCGCCGGTCATGCTGGTCAACGATCGCACCATGTGCAGTTTCATGATCGGCGAGCGGCTGGACGAGCTGGTGCGCGAGCTCGGGCAGGCGGAGGCGGGTCGATGAAAGCTGATCAGGTTCTTGTGCGCTACGCCAGCGCCGGCACGCAAACGTGCTTCCATGGTCGACACATCAAGCCGCAGATCCTGGCCGATCTCGATGGCAGCAACTGGCGGCTGAAGGACTACGAGGCGCGCGGCGGCTATCAGGCACTGCGCAAGGTTCTTGGCCAGGATGGCGCGGCGGCCATGACACCCGACGAGGTGATCGCCACCGTCAAGCAATCGGTGTTGCGCGGTCGTGGGGGGGCCGGATTCCCGACCGGACTCAAGTGGAGCTTCATGCCGCGTCAGTTTCCGGGGCAAAAGTACCTGGTCTGCAACTCCGATGAAGGTGAGCCTGGCACGTTCAAGGATCGCGACATCCTGATGCACAACCCGCACATCGTCATCGAAGGCATGGCGATCGCGGCCTACGCGATGGGCGTGAGCGTGGCCTACAACTACATCCACGGCGAGATTTTCCAGGTCTACGAACGCTTCGAAGAGGCTCTGGAGGAAGCGCGTGCAGCGGGGTATCTGGGTGAGCGCGTGCTGGGCAGCGAATTCTCGATCGACCTGCATGCCTATCACGGCTTTGGTGCCTACATCTGTGGCGAGGAGACCGCACTGCTCGAATCGCTGGAAGGCAAGAAGGGCTGGCCGCGTTTCAAACCACCATTTCCGGCCAGTTTCGGCCTGTACGGAAAACCGACGACGATCAACAACACCGAGACGTTCGCCGCGGTGCCGTGGATCATCCGCAATGGTGCGCAGGCCTACCTGGAATGCGGCAAACCCAACAACGGTGGCACCAAGATCTTCTCGGTCAGCGGAGACGTCGAGCGGCCGGGCAACTACGAGATCCCGATGGGCACGCCGTTCCCGGAGTTGCTCGAACTCGCCGGCGGTGTGCGCAACGGCCACTCGCTCAAGGCCGTGATACCGGGCGGCTCGTCGACACCGGTGCTGCCCGCGTCGATCATGATGGATTGCACCATGGACTACGACAGCGTGGCCAAGGCCGGCTCGATGTTGGGTTCGGGCGCGGTCATCGTGCTGGACGAAACGCGCTGCATGGTCAAGTCGCTGCTGCGCCTGTCGTACTTCTACATGCATGAATCGTGTGGCCAGTGTACGCCCTGCCGTGAGGGCACCGGGTGGCTCTGGCGAGTGGTCGAGCGCATCGAGAACGGCCATGGCCGCCAGCAGGATATGGACTTGCTCGATTCGGTGGCCAGCAACATCATGGGCCGCACCATTTGCGCACTGGGCGATGCGGCGGCAATGCCGGTGCGCGGCATGCTCAAGCACTATCGCCACGAATTCGAGCACCACGTGGAGCACAAGCGCTGCGTGGTACCGGCTTACGTGTAGTTCCAGGCTGGATGAATCTCATGGTTGAACTGGAAATCAACGGCAAGAAGGTCGAAGTTGCCGAGGGCAGCATGGTGATCCAGGCTGCCGAGCAGGCGAACATCTACGTTCCGCACTTCTGTTACCACAAAAAACTCTCGATCGCCGCGAACTGCCGGATGTGCCTGGTGGAAGTTGAGAAGATGCCCAAGGCCGTTCCCGCTTGCGCCACCCCGGTGACGCAGGGCATGGTGGTGCACACCAAGAGCGAGAAGGCCATCCATGCACAGAACTCGGTTATGGAGTTCCTGCTGATCAACCACCCGCTCGATTGTCCGGTGTGCGACCAGGGCGGCGAATGCCAGCTGCAAGACCTGGCGGTCGGGTATGGCTGGTCGGCTTCGCGCTACCAGGAAGAAAAGCGCGTGGTCAAGCCCAAAGAGGTCGGCCCCCTCATCTCCATGCAGGAAATGACGCGCTGCATCCATTGCACGCGCTGTATTCGATTCGGGCAAGAGATCGGCGGGATCATGGAGTTCGGCATGACCAACCGGGGCGAACGCGAAGAGATCGAGACGTTCGTCGGCAGTTCGGTCGACTCGGAACTGTCAGGCAACATGATCGACATCTGCCCGGTGGGCGCATTGACCAGCAAGCCGTTTCGTTTCACCGCACGCACCTGGGAGTTGTCGCGCCGCAAGAGCATCAGCCCGCACGATTCGACCGGAGCCAATCTCGTCGTCCAGGTAAAAGACAACAGGGTGATGCGGGTGGTGCCATTCGACAACGAGGCAGTCAATGAGTGCTGGATCGCCGATCGAGACCGTTTTTCCTATGAGGCACTGAATGGCCAGGAGCGCCTCACGCGGCCGATGCTCAAACAGGGCGGTGCGTGGCAGGAAGTCGACTGGCAGACCGCGCTTGAATACGTCGCCAATGGACTGAACACGATTCGGGCAGAACATGGCCCGGCAAGCTTGGGAGCGTTGGTGAGTCCGCATTCGACGACCGAGGAGTTGTTCCTGGTCGCGCGCTTGATGCGCGGCCTTGGCAGTGAGAACATCGACTACCGGCTGCGGCATGGCGAGTATGCGGCGCGTGAGGGTGTGCGCTGGCTGGGCACGTCGATTGCCTCATTGTCGCAACTCCAATCGGTGTTGGCGGTGGGGTCCAATCTGCGCAAGGATCATCCGCTGTTTGCTGCACGTCTGCGGCAGGCGGCGCGCCGTGGGGCGAAGGTGGCAGCCCTTACTTCGTCTGCGCTCTTGCGCGAGCCCGGTGCCTGGGCGATGCCGTTGGCCGCGATCTCCAGCGGTGAGCCGGGCGAGTGGACGCAACGGTTGGCCGACGTGGCAACGGCCATCGCGGCAGACAGGGGTGTTGTTGCGCCGGCGCAGGGCGAGGCCAGCGAGGCCGCCCGGGCGCTCGCGGGCGCGTTGACTTCGGGAGAGCGCAAGGCGATCTTCCTGGGCAACGCTGCAGCACAGCACCCGGACGCGTCGACCCTGCTGGCCCTTGCCCAGTGGATTGGCGAGCAGACCGGCGCCCGTGTCGGTTATCTGAGCGAAGCTGCCAATACCGTGGGCGCGCAGGTGGTGCGTGCGGTGCCTGACGCGGGCGGCCTGAACGCCGCGCAAATGCTGGCCGGCGGACTGAGGGCCGCGTTGTTGTTGCACTGCGAACCCGGCCCGGACACCCGTGGCCGAGCGATTTCCGGCTGCGAAATGGTCGTGACGCTGAGCCCGTTCAAGGCCAACATGGATGTCAGCGACGTGCTGCTGCCGATCGCCCCGTTCACGGAGACCTCGGGTTCGTTTATCAACGCTGAGGGGCGTGTCCAGGGCTTTCGTGCCGTGGTGCAGCCGCTGGGTGAGACACGCCCGGCCTGGAAGGTGCTGCGTGTCCTGGGCGATCTGCTCTCGGTCGTGCAACCGGCCTACCAGTCTTCGCAGGAAGTACTCGCCGAGGCGCTGGGTGGAACAATCCGCGAGTTTGTAGCCGAGGGCGTGCTCGACAACCGAACCAAGGTGCAGCCGCAGGTCCGGACCCGGACCGTCGACTTGAAGCCGGTCGGCATCTACCAACTCGATGCCATCGTGCGCCGCGCAACGTCGCTGCAACTGACCGCCGATGCCCGCGAAGGGAGCGATGCATGATCGATGCGCTCTACAACGGCGGCCTGAACCTGGTCCAGGGCTCCTGGTGGCCAGGTCTGGTGTGGCCCGTGGTCTGGAACCTGATCAAGATCGTGGTCGTGCTCGTGCCATTGATGGCGGCGGTTGCCTATCTCACACTTTGGGAGCGCAAGTTGCTGGGCTGGATGCAGGCGCGCATCGGGCCGAACCGCGTGGGTCCCTGGGGTCTGCTGCAACCGATCGCCGACGCAGTGAAGTTGCTCACCAAGGAGATCATTCGCCCGACGGCTGCCGCCAAGGGCCTGTTTCTGCTCGGACCGTTGATGTCGATCATGCCCGCCTTGGCTGCCTGGGTGGTGATCCCCTTCGGGCCGGAAGTGGCACTGTCGAACATCAACGCAGGGTTGCTGCTGCTGATCGCGATCACATCGATCGAGGTGTACGGCGTCATCATCGCCGGCTGGGCGTCGAACTCCAAGTATGCCTTCATGGGCGCGCTGCGGGCGACGGCGCAGATGGTGAGCTACGAGATCGCTATGGGATTTTGCTTTTTGGTGGTGTTGATGGTTTCCGGCAGCCTCAACCTGACCGATATCGTGATGGGCCAGGCCAAGGGAATGGCGGCTGACGCGGGCCTGTCCTTCCTGTCGTGGAACTGGTTGCCGTTGTTGCCGATTTTTCTGGTCTACCAGATTTCCAGTGTCGCCGAGACCAACCGCCACCCA
This sequence comes from uncultured Ottowia sp., assembly GCA_964527755.1. Lineage (GTDB taxonomy): Bacteria > Pseudomonadota > Gammaproteobacteria > Burkholderiales > Burkholderiaceae_C > Ottowia. The sequence goes on along the minus strand of CAZGOL010000018.1, from coordinate 20,293 downwards.
TTCGACATGGTGGAGGGCGAGGCGGAAATCGTTGCCGGTCACATGGTCGAGTATTCGGGAATGGGCTTTGCGATCTTTTTCCTGGCCGAGTACGCGAATATGTGGCTCGTCTCGATCCTGGCGGTCATCATGTTCCTGGGTGGCTGGCTGCCCCCGGTGGCGGCGCTCGACTTCATCCCGGGCTGGATCTGGCTGATCATGAAGACTTTCTTCATGGTGTCGCTGTTCATCTGGTTTCGCGCCACGTTCCCGCGTTTTCGCTACGACCAGATCATGCGGCTGGGCTGGAAGGTTTTCATTCCGGTCACGCTGGTCTGGTTGCTGGTTGTCGGGGCGTGGATGTTGAGCCCTTGGAACATCTGGCACTGACGCAGGAATCGCCATGTCTACTGTTGTTGCCGCACCGTTCTCGATTCGCGACTTCCTCAAGAGTTTCATGCTCGTGGAATTGTTCAAGGGCATGGTCCTCACGGGTCGCTACGCGCTCAGCCGCAAGGCCACTCTCCAGTATCCCGAGGAAAAGACCCCGCTGTCGCCGCGCTTTCGCGGCTTGCACGCACTGCGTCGCTATGACAACGGCGAAGAGCGTTGCATCGCATGCAAGTTGTGCGAGGCGATCTGCCCGGCCCTGGCAATCACGATCGAATCGCACGAGCGCGATGACGGCTCTCGGCGCACCACGCGTTATGACATTGATTTGGCCAAGTGCATCTTCTGCGGTTTTTGCGAGGAAAGCTGCCCAGTCGACTCGATCGTCGAGACGCATATCCTCGAATGGCATGGTGAGAAGCGCGGAGACCTGTATTTCACCAAGGACATGCTCTTGGCCGTCGGCGATCGCTATGAAAAGGAAATCGCGACTGCCCGGTCTGCCGACGCCAAATACCGTTGATCGCACCAACCAACCCAATCGAATCGACAGTCATGGACGTCACGACCGCTTTTTTCTACCTGTTCTCGCTGGTGATGCTGTACGCGGCGTTTCGGGTGATCACCGCACGCAACCCGGTGCACGCGGTGTTGTTCTTGATGCTGACGTTTTCCCAGGCGGCTGGCATCTGGCTGCTGCTCAAAGCAGAATTTTTGGCCATCATCCTGGTGCTGGTGTACTTGGGCGCCGTGATGGTTCTGTTCCTGTTCGTGGTGATGATGCTCGATATTCATATCGAACGTCTGCGACAGGGCTTCTGGCGTCATTTCCCGTTGGCGCTGGCGCTGGGCGCGATCATTTCGCTCGAGATGGCGATGGTGCTTTTCGGCGGCTTTCGCGCCAACGGGGCGCCGGCAGTGCCCGAGACGGTGACCAACGCTGCGGGTCAGGTGGTGCCGTACTCGAATACCGGCGAGCTTGGCACGCTGCTCTACACCAAGTACCTGTTCCCACTGGAGGTGGCAGCGGTCATCCTGTTGGTCGCCATGATCGCAGCGATCGCGCTTGCGTTGAGGCAGCGCAAGGACAACAAAGCCATCGATCCAGGTCTTCAGGTGCGCGTGCAGGCGCGTGATCGTGTTCGAGTGGTCCAGTTGGAGCCGACACGAGCGGCACCCGATGCATCCGAGCTCGAGAGCGGCGCGACAAAGACGCAAGGAGTTGCCTGATGACCTTGACTCTGGCCCATTACCTGACTCTGGCCGCGATCTTGTTCGCGCTGGCGATGGTCGGCATTTTCCTCAACCGAAAGAACCTGATCGTTCTGCTGATGGCGATCGAATTGATGTTGCTCGCGGTCAATTTCAACTTCGTCGCGTTCTCGCACTACCTGGGTGACATGCATGGCCAGGTGTTCGTCTTCTTCATCCTCACGGTGGCCGCTGCCGAGGCGGCGATCGGTCTGGCGATTCTGGTTCTGCTGTTCCGCAACATGTCCGCGATCAACGTGGACGAACTCAACTCGCTGAAGGGCTGACGCACATCCCATGAGCCAGACTCTTTCCACCGCAACGCTGCTGACTGTCCCGCTCGCGCCGCTGGCAGGTTGCCTGATCGCGGGATTTTTTGGAACGGCTCTTGGCGGCAATCGCTTGGGCCGAGTCGGTTCGCACACGGTCACCATCCTCGGCGTGTTCATCGCCTTCGTGGCATCGGTGCTGGTCTTGCGCGATGTCGTCGTGTACGGTGCGCGCTTCGACGCCACCATCTACGAATGGATGACGATCGGTGGCCTGAAGATGGAGATCGGCTTCCTGGTCGACGGACTCACGGCCATGATGATGTGCGTGGTGACCTTCGTGTCGCTGGTGGTCCATGTCTACACCATCGGCTACATGGCCGATGATCCCGGTTACAACCGTTTTTTCTCGTACATCTCCCTGTTCACGTTCTCGATGTTGATGCTCTGCATGAGCAACAACTTCCTGCAGCTCTTCTTCGGATGGGAGGCGGTAGGGCTTGTGTCCTACTTGCTGATCGGCTTCTGGTTCCAGCGGCCGTCAGCGATCTTTGCGAACCTCAAGGCCTTCATGGTCAACCGGGTGGGTGACTTTGGCTTCATTTTGGGCATCGCGCTGATCTACGCCTATTCCGGCACGCTCAACTACGGCCAGGTGTTCTCGAAGGCCGATGAGTTGGGTCAGATCATTTTTCCCGGCTCCGACTGGCTGATGATCAGCGTTTGCTGCATCTGTTTGTTCGTCGGCGCGATGGGCAAGTCAGCGCAGTTTCCGTTGCACGTCTGGCTGCCCGATTCGATGGAAGGCCCGACGCCGATCTCGGCGCTGATCCACGCAGCTACCATGGTGACGGCCGGCATCTTCATGGTGGCTCGCATGTCGCCGCTGTTCGAGCTGTCGGATGCCGCGCTCAACGTGATCATCGTGTCGGGCTCCATCACCGCGCTGTTCATGGGCATTGTCGGAATCATCCAGAACGACATCAAGCGCGTGATCGCCTACTCCACGCTGTCTCAGCTTGGTTACATGGCGGTGGCCTTGGGCGTGTCGGCCTACTCCGCGGGCGTGTTCCACCTCATGACGCATGCGTTCTACAAGGCGCTGCTGTTCCTGGGTTCCGGCTCGGTGATCATCGCGATGCACCACAATCAGGACATCCGCTGGATGGGTGGGTTGCGCAAGTACATGCCGATTACCGCCATCACGTTCCTGATCGGTTCGCTGGCTCTCATCAGCACGCCGTTCTTCTCGGGGTTCTACTCCAAGGACGCGATCATCGAGGCGGTGCACGCCAGCAGCCTGCCGGCTGCCGGGTTCGCCTCGTTCGCGGTCATGGCGGGTGTGTTCGTCACGGCCCTCTACAGCTTCAGGCTGTACTTTCTGGTGTTCCACGGACCCGAGCGCTACGACCAGAACCCGGATGCGCATCATGACGATCACCACGGACACGAGGACGCCAAACCCAAGGAGTCCCCTTGGGTGGTGACGCTGCCGCTGGTGTTGCTGGCGATTCCATCGGTCGTCATCGGCTATTTCACGTTGATGCCAATGTTGTTCGGGGATTTCTTCGCCGACTCGATCGTGGTCGATGCCGCACGGCATCCCGCGATGAACGAGTTGAAGCAGATGATCCACGGTCCGGCCGCCATGGCGCTGCATTCGGTGCAGACGCTTCCGTTCTACCTGGCGCTGGCGGGCGTGGTGGTGGCCTGGTACCTGTACCTGGTCAATCCTGCTTTGCCCGCCAAGATCAAGCGCGCGGTGGAGCCGCTCTACACCCTGCTCGACAACAAGTACTACATGGACTGGATCTACGAAAACGTCCTGACGCGCGGCGTGCGCCTGATCGGCACGGGGCTTTGGAAGGGCGGGGATCGCGGAATTATCGATGGGGCCGTGGTCGACGCCTCGTGGCGCCTGATCGGCTGGGGTTCGGGGGTGGTTCGCTGGGTGCAATCGGGTTACCTGTACCACTACGCGTTGGTGATGATCCTGGGCATCGTGGGGCTGATGTCCTATTTCGTCTGGCTCAGCAAGTAAGCACAACAACGGGATGACGATATGGGTTGGTTGAGCCTCTCCCTCTGGACGCCGATCGTGTTCGGTGTGGTCTTGCTGGCACTGAATCGGGAGAGTCAGGTCACGCTGGTCCGGTGGCTGGCGCTGATCGGGTCGCTGGTGAGCTTCGCCGTCACGGTGCCGCTGTACACCGGTTTCAAGCTCGGTACTGCGGAGATGCAGTTTGTCGAGAACGTGCCGTGGATCGAGCGCTTCAACATCAATTACCACCTGGGGGTGGACGGCTTGTCAGTCTGGTTTGTGCTGCTCACTGCGTTCATCACCGTGATCGTGGTGCTCGCGAGTTGGGAGGTGATCCAGCGCAAGGTCAACCAGTACATGGCGGCCTTTCTCATTCTTTCGGGGTTGATGATCGGGGTATTCACCGCGCTCGACGGAATCCTGTTCTACATGTGTTTCGAGGGAACGCTCGTACCCATGTACCTGATCATCGGAATCTGGGGTGGACCCAACAAGATTTACGCCGCGTTCAAGTTTTTCCTCTACACCTTTCTCGGCTCCCTGCTGATGCTGGTGGCATTCATTTACCTGTACGTGCGTTCGAATGGCAGTTTCGACGTGCTGGCGTGGCAGGGTTTGCCGCTGTCGGCTACGGCACAGACGCTGCTGTTCTTCGGTCTGTTCGCGGCGTTTGCCGTGAAGGTGCCGATGTGGCCGGTACACACCTGGTTGCCGGACGCGCACGTGGAAGCACCGACGGGTGGCTCGGTTGTGCTGGCGGCCATCATGCTGAAACTGGGGGCGTACGGTTTCTTGCGTTTCTCGTTGCCTATCTTGCCCGACGCCTCACGCGAATGGGCGTGGCTGATGATCGCGCTGTCGCTGATCGCGGTGATCTATGTCGGCGTGGTGGCGCTGATCCAGCCCGACATGAAGAAACTGGTGGCGTATTCGTCGGTGGCGCACATGGGATTCGTTACTCAGGGTTTTTTCATCTTCAACGACATCGGCATCGCTGGCGGTGTGGTGCAGATGATCGCGCACGGTTTCGTGTCGGGTGCGATGTTCCTGTGCATTGGCGTGTTGTACGACCGTTTGCACACGCGGGAGATCGCGGCCTATGGGGGGGTCATAAACGCGATGCCGCGCTTTGGCCCCTTTGCGCTGCTGTTCTTCATGGCCAACTGCGGCTTGCCCGGCACCGCGGGGTTTGTTGGCGAGTGGATGGTCATTCTGGGCAGCGTCAAGCTCAATTTCTGGATTGGTCTGCTTCTGGCGACAGCCCTGATATCCGGTGCGGCCTACAGCCTGTGGATGTTCAAACGCGTGTATTTCGGCGCGATCGCCAACGATCACGTGCGGTCGATGCCCGACATCAATGCGCGCGAGTATCTGGTGCTCACCGTGATGGCGATCGGCGTGCTCTGGATCGGCCTGTACCCGAAGCCACTCACCGACGTGATGGACGCATCGGTGACCCAACTGCTGCAGCAGGCGGCGATATCCAAGCTGAACTGAGGATTCCAGGCAATGATTGACCGATTGAGTTGGATCGCCGTCTACCCGGAGATCGTGCTCCTGGTGATGGCGTGCGTGATCACGTTGCTGGACTTGCTCGACCGCCGACCTGGTCGCCCGGTGGCCTACGTCCTGTCTGTCCTGACGCTGCTGGTGCTCGCCTTCTTGACCGGCTGGTACGCCCTCAGTGGTCAAACCGTGTACGGCTTCGGCGGCATGGTGGTCAGTGACGTGATGGCCAACTGGCTCAAGTGCTTCTCGGCGCTGGCGCTGATGGTCACGTTCATTTACGGCCGTAGCTATGTGGGCGCACGCGACATGCTGCGCGGTGGTGAATGGTACGGCCTGGGTTTGCTGTCCCTGCTGGGCATCTTTGTGATGATCTCGGCCAACAATTTTCTGGGCATGTATCTGGGATTGGAGTGCCTTTCGCTTGCCAGTTATGCACTGGTCGCGTTGCGGCGCGACCACGTTGGCGCCATAGAGGCGGCGATGAAGTACTTTGTTCTCGGTGCAATGGCATCGGGCTTCCTCCTATACGGGTTTTCTATGCTCTACGGCGCGACCGGCACGCTGGACATCAACGGTGTGTTCAAGGCCGTGGCCAGTGGGCAGATCAAGCACCAGGTGCTGGTGTTTGGCCTGGTGTTCGTGGTGGCCGGACTTGCCTTCAAGCTGAGCGCCGTGCCGTTCCACATGTGGGTCCCCGACGTTTACGAAGGTGCGCCCACCGCCGTCACGCTGCTGCTGGGCGCGGCACCCGAGTTCGCCGCATTCGCGATGGCGATTCGTCTGCTGGTCGAGGGTTTGCTGCCGCTGGCTGTCGACTGGCAGCCGATGCTGGGCGTCATGGCGGTCGGGTCGTTGCTGATCGGCAACGTGGTGGCCATCGCACAAACCAACATCAAGCGCATGCTCGCCTACTCGGCCATCTCGCACATGGGGTTCGTCCTGCTCGGTCTGATGTCGGGCGTCGTGGGTGACAATGCGCTGCTCGCAGCCAATGCGTACAGCTCAGCGATGTTTTATGTCGTCGCCTACGTGATGGCAACACTCGTCAGCTTCGGTGTGATCATGTTGTTATCGCGTGAGGGCTTCGAGAGCGACAACATCATCGACTTTGCCGGCCTCAATCAACGCAGCCCGCTGTATGCGGGCATCATGGCCATTTGCATGCTCTCGCTCACGGGGTTTCCGCCGATGATCGGCTTCCAGGCCAAGCTGGCGGTGCTGCAGGCGCTGATCAGCACGGGGCTGACGTTGTACATTGGACTGGCGGTATTCGCTGTCGTGATGTCACTGATCGGTGCGTTCTATTACCTGCGGGTCATCAAGGTGATGTATTTCGATGAACCGGTCATCAGTACAGCGGTGGTGGCCCCGCTCGAGATGCGCTGGGTGCTGTCCGTCAACGGGGCGCTGCTGCTGGTGCTTGGCTTGGTGCCAGGTGCACTGATGATGCTGTGTGCGCGCGCCATCGTGCAAATGCTGGCGACCTGATGTCGCAGGGTTCGAGCATCTGGCTGTTGATCCTGCTGGCTTTCGCTGCGGCTAACCTGCCGTTTCTCAACGAACGGCTATTGGCCGTGTTGCCGCTGGCTGGTGGCCACAAGGCGCTCGGTTGGCGTCTGCTCGAACTGGTCGTGTGCTATTTCTCGGTCGGCGGCGTGGGGTTAGCGCTGGAGCAGCATGCTGGCCAGATCTCTCCTCAAGGCTGGGAGTTCTATGCGGTCACGGCAGCGCTGTTTCTGACGTTTGCGTTTCCAGGGTTCGTATACCGTTACCTGCTGCGCCGCAAGCCGTAGCCAGTGGCTCGTGGATCTGACCGAACACCCGATTCACCGCGACGAGCTGTTTCGTGGTGATTTCCTCCACGCGGTGCGTGATCGGGTGCGTCTGCCCGATGGCCGTGTGGCCGAGCGCGAGTTTGTGCTGCATCCGGGAGCCGTGATGATCATCCCGCTGCTGGATCGCGAGGGTCAATCGGTCGAGGTCGTGATGGAGCGGCAATATCGTTACCCGGTGCATCGCACGCTGATCGAGTTGCCCGCAGGAAAACTCAATTCACAGGAGGACCCGCTGGTGTGCGCGCAGCGCGAATTGCGCGAGGAAACGGGTTATCGCGCATCCGAATGGGCCCGTGCCGGAGTTCTACATCCGGTGGTGGCCTATTCGACCGAGGCGATTGAGATCTGGTTTGCCCGTGGCCTGACCGCCGGCGAACGCTGTCTCGACGAGGGTGAGTTTCTGGAGGTGATCCACGCCACGCCGCGCCAGCTGATGGATTGGTGCCGGGATGGCACGATCACGGACGCGAAGACACTGGTTGGCGTGCTCTGGCTGCACAACGTCCTGAGTGGCGCTTGGGCTCTAGACTGGCGCACACGGACTGACGCGTGAACGATAATTGTCATCCGTGAAAGTACTGAATCTTCAATGCAGCGGTGGTCACGCGTTTGAGGGCTGGTTTTCGTCCGAAGGCGATTTCCAAGGGCAGATAGCGCGCGCGCAGGTAGCCTGCCCGTTGTGCGCTGACACGCAGGTGGTCAAGCTGCCGACGGCCCCACGCCTGAATCTGACGCGGTCGTCTGGGCCCAAGGCTGCGGCAGATGAGTTGCCTTCCTCGCCTTCCGGGTCGGTGGCTTCCCTGCCGGCGAGCAGCCTCCATGCCGCCTGGCTGCAACTGGCGCGGCAGTTGATGGCACGGACCGAGGATGTCGGTGATCGTTTCCCAGAAGAGGCACGACGCATTCACCATGGTGACGCACAAGTGCGTGGCATTCGAGGGCAGGCCACTCGAGAGCAGACCGAGGAACTGTTGGAGGAAGGTATCGCGGTGCTGCCTTTGCCCCTGCCCGAGGTGCTGAAGAACACCCTGCATTGAGCCCCGTTTCGGAGTCGCCAGCCACTCAGCGGCAGTCAGCCGCGTTCACGATCGCGCGCAGTGCCTCGCTGTCGACGATGCGCACATGGCGGTGCTTCACTTCGATGATTCCATCATCAGCGAACTTCGAGAACGTGCGGCTCACGGTCTCCAGCTTCAATCCCAGGTAGCTGCCGATCTCTTCACGCGTCATGCGAAGCACAAGCTCCGACTGAGAGAAGCCGCGCGCGTGCAACCGCTGCACCAGGTTCAACAGGAAGGCTGCCAGACGCTCTTCGGCTCGCATGCTCCCCAGCAACAGCATCACGCCGTGGTCGCGCACGATCTCGCGACTCATGATCTTGTGCACGTGGGTCTGCAGCGCTGGCACCTCGCGGGAGAGCTCCTCGATGCGGTCATATGGCATCTCGCAGACCTCGGCGTCTTCGAGCGCCACGGCATCGCACGTGTGGCGGTCGGCCACGATTCCATCCAGCCCCATGATCTCGCCGGCCATCTGAAAGCCCGTCACCTGATCGCGGCCGTCCTCAGTGGTCACGCTGGTCTTGAAAAACCCGGTGCGGATCGCATACAGCGCATTGAAGTGATCACCATTGGAATACAGCGCGGAGCCGCGCTTGATCTTGCGGCGCGTGGCCACCAACTCGTCGAGCTTGCCCATGTCGGCGTCAGACACATCCACGGGCATGCACAATTCCCGCAGGTTGCAGTTGGAGCAGGCGATCTTGATGGTCTTGGGGGTCATGCAGGCAGGGCACCGCGCCGGGATTCTTGACGCGCATTCGATGGCGTCTCGATTTTATTCGGCTTGCAAATGCTTTCTGTCTCCTTGATTCCCATCAAGGACATTGTGTCATGTCCGCGCGACAGTTCGCATTGCTTCCCAGGATTGCCCCCATGCCAGTCATCACCCACGAGTTGCTGACCCGGTTCGACGTTGCCGGACCGCGTTACACCTCGTACCCCACTGCGGATCGATTCGTCGAGGAGTTCCGTGAAACGGACTATCTGAATGCGTTGGCGCAACGGAAGATGAGTTCGGCGCTCGCCGTCACGCCGCTGTCGCTGTACGTGCACCTGCCGTTTTGCGAGTCGCTGTGCTACTACTGCGCGTGCAACAAGATCATCACCAAGCATCACGATCGAGTGGCGCCCTACCTGCGCTACCTGAGCCGCGAGCTTGATCTGCACGTGCAGCAGTTGGGCGTCGGGCAGGCTGTCAGCCAGTTGCACTTCGGTGGCGGCACGCCCACGTTCCTGAGCGACGAGGAGCTGCACGAACTGATGGCGATGTTGCGCCGCAACTTCAGCTTCGCGGCCAAGGGTGAATACTCGATCGAGATCGATCCGCGCACCATCGATCCCGAGCGCTTGCAGACCATCGCCGACCTGGGCTTCAACCGGCTCAGCTTCGGGGTGCAGGATTTCGATCCGCTGGTGCAGAAGGCCGTGCATCGCGTGCAGCCGGCCGAGCAGGTGTTCGCGCTGGTCGCGGCGGCGCGCCGGATCGGCTTCGACTCGATCAACGTCGATTTGATTTACGGCCTGCCCAGGCAGACACCCGAGTCGTTCGATCGCACGCTCGCCCAGGTGGCCGAGCTGCGCCCCGACCGGATAGCGCTGTATGGCTACGCCCACCTGCCCGAGCGCTTCAAGTCGCAGCGGCGCATCAACAACGTCGATCTGCCGCAGGCGAGCGGCAAGGTGGCCATGCTGGCGCGTTCGCTGGCGGCGTTCGAGGAGGCGGGCTACGTTTATGTTGGCATGGACCATTTCGCGCTGCCGGACGACGCGCTGGCCATTGCCAAGCGTCAGGGGCGGCTGCACCGGAATTTCCAGGGCTACAGTACGCAACCCGACTGCGATCTCATCGCGCTGGGCATGTCCGCCATCGGCAAGGTAGGCGCCACCTACAGCCAGAATGCCAAGGACCTGATCGAATACCAGGATCTGCTCGACCACGGCCACCTGCCGGTGGTGCGCGGCATCGCGCTGTCTCGTGACGACCTGCTGCGCCGTGCGGTCATCATGGCGCTGATGTGCCAGGGCAGCGTCGAGTTCGAGTCGATCGAGTTGGCGCACCTGGTCAATTTCCGCGACTACTTCGCGCCTGAATTCGAACGTCTGCGCAAGATGGAGGATGATGGCCTGGTGCGGGTGACGGACAGCGCGATTGAGGTCACCGCAATGGGCTGGTTCTTCGTGCGCGGAGTGGCGATGGTGTTCGACAGGTACCTGCAAGCGCGCCAGACGCGGGCGCAGTTCTCCAAAATCCTCTGATGCAGGCCAGCATCGCCGTCACCGCGCTGGTGATGGGCCTGGCCGGAGGCCCGCACTGCATTGCCATGTGCGGTGCCGCCTGCGCAGGCATCGGCCAGGCGGCGGCGCCGCGCAGCCAGCGGGCGATCGGCTTGTTTCAACTCGGCCGGCTGGCGGGCTACGCCACGCTGGGTGCGCTGGCGGCGGCGTCGATGCAGGGTCTGGGTTGGCTCACCGTGCAGTCGGCGGCGCTGCGACCTGCCTGGACCATGGTGCACGTGGCGGCGCTGCTGCTGGGCTTGCTGCTGCTGGCGCAGGCGCGTCAGCCCGTGTGGCTCGAGACCGGGGCGCGCCGCGTGTGGGCGCGCGTGCGCGCGGCCACGCAGTCGCTCGGCCTGGCTGCGCCGCTGGGCCTGGGGGTGGCTTGGGCCTTGTTGCCCTGCGGGCTGCTGTACTCGGCGCTGATGGTCGCGGCGCTGACGGGCAGTGCGGCAGGTGGCGCGGGGGCGATGGCGCTGTTCGCGCTGGGCTCAGGCGTGTCGCTGTGGGCCGGCCCGTGGTTGCTGCTGCGGCTGGGGCAGGGCGGACGCGCCGGCTGGAGCATGCGCATCGCCGGGCTGGCACTGGCGATCACTTCGGCCTGGGGCCTGTGGATGGGCCTGGTGCACGACCAGGCACCGTGGTGCGTCGTGCCCGCGACGTGAGTGCTGCAGTCGCTTGAATCAAGGAGAAAAACAGCTTCCAGTGCTTGCCCATGGCTCCGCAACAGCTATCGATCAAATAGCATCAAAGCATGGGTGCGCACCGCTGCTTCATGAGCCGATCGCGCCCAGGCCCTTGTTGAGCATGTACAGCGCCAGCAGGAACAGGACGCCGGCAAAGGCACGCTTGAGCTTTTTCACCGGCAGCGCGTGCGCGGCCCTGGCGCCCAGCGGCGCCATCAGCACGCTGCACGAGGCGATCACGATCAACGCCGGCAGCCACAGGTAGCCGAACGAGTGCGGGGGCAGATCGTGCAGGCCGATGCCGGCGACGATGTAGCCGATCACGTTTGACAGCGCGATCGGAAAACCCAGCGCGGCGCTGGTGGCCACCGCGTTGTGGATGGCGACATTGCACCAGGTCATGAAGGGCACCGAGATGAAACCACCGCCGGCGCCCACCAGCCCCGACAGAAAACCGATCACCCCACCCGCCCCCAATTGCCCCGCCGTGCCCGGCAACTGGCGCGCGGCGGCGGGTTTCTTGTCCAGGAACATCTGCACCGCCGAGAACGCGACGAACCCCGCAAACACGAAGTACAGCGCCGCGCCCTTGAGCAGCGCGAACACGCCGAGGCTGGCCAGCAGCGCACCCAGCACGATGCCGGGTGCCAGCCGCTGGACGATGTCCCAGCGCACCGCGCCCTTCTTGTGGTGGGCGCGCACGCTGCTGACCGAGGTGAAGATGATGGTGGCCATCGAGGTGGCGATCGCCATCTTCACCGCCAGCCCCGGTGCCACGTCGCGCGCGGCCAGCATGGCCGACAGGAAGGGCACCATCACCATGCCGCCCCCGATGCCCAGCAGGCCCGCCAGGAAGCCGGTCATCAGCCCCAGCGCGGCCAACTCGAGGATCAGGATGGGCTCGATGGGCATGGGCGACGGCAGGATCGGGTGGGCGAGGCGGACAAGCAAAAGGCCGGGCGGGTGCCGGCCTTGCGGGAAAAGGTGTCTGCGAATGCCGCCGGATCGTCATCCTGAACGCGGGGGTTCAGGTGGGCGAGGTCAGACTGGTCTTGGGTTCATCTGACGCGAGACGATCACGCCGACCAGACGATGTTCCAAGCCCTGGCTCATACGAGCATTGGTTCAAGGACATCTAGATCCGGCGCGCACCGCAGACGAGATCATTTTAAGGGCTGATGGCGGTCCGTGCGTACGCTTCAGATGAGTTGGCCGTCCTCGCCGAGTGCGTGGTCCAGCCGTCGCAGCAGGGCGGCCAGATCAGCCTGATCGTGGCCACCTGCGACGGCGTGATCGTTTGCCGTCGGTGCCGAGGGCGTCGCGGGAGTCGCCGACGCCTCGCCCAATTCGAACGCGAGGTTCAGCGCCGCCAGCACCGCGATGCGGTCGCGCGCACGGATCTTGCCGGCATCGCGAATGCCGCACATGGCTGCATCCACGCGCCGCACCGCTTCGTGCAGACGCGCCTCGCCCCCTTCAGGGCAACCCAGCAGGTAGCCCTGACCCATGATTTGCACTTCCACCTGCTTCACGAGGAACGCTCCGTGGATGGGGCGCCGTCTTCGGCCGCACTGCCGGGCAACCGGTCGATCAGTGCGTCGACGCGCGCGCGCGCGGCCAACAGGCGCGACTTCAGGTTGTCGCGCTCGTGCGAGAGCGCCTGCACCTGCTGCACCAGCAACTCGTTGGTGCGGCGCAGTTCGTCGTGGCGCAACAGCAGCCGCTCGACGCGCTCGGCAATCTGGTCGATCAGGGGCTCGGTCGGCATGGCAGGGCGGCGGCGCAAAAGTTGAAGCGATTGTACGGGGCGACTCGCGTATCGCCGGGCGAGCCGGCTGTGCGTGACTGGCTTGACCGTACAATCACCCGCTGTTGGTGCTCGCGCGTCGTGGTTCACGCGGCCGCAGTTCAACGGGAAGCAGGGGAGAGCGCTTCGCCACGAAGCGCTCCCAACCTGCGCTGCCCCCGCAACGGTAAGCGGATGCGGTGCCTGCGGTTGATCCGCTGGTGCCGGTCGGCTCCTCACAAGGCCACTGGCTGCGCTGAAACACGCGGCTGGGAAGGCGAGGCGCCGGCAACCCATTCGTCAGCCCGGATACCGGCCAACAAGGCGGCTCGTGCGCCGACCCGTGCCCGTGGGCGGGTCAGCGCGCAGCCATGTCGTCCCATTTGCCGGCGGGGAAGCCGGACGGGGCGTTTCCTGCGGGTCTTCATCATGAATCCTGGAGTTTCCTTGTGCCGGCCGCTCGCGTGGCCGCTGGCGTTTTCGTGCGCGTTGTTCGGCGGCGCGCTGGTCCAAGCCCAGACGCTGCCCGATGCCACCACCGTGGCGCAGCTGGATGCCGTCAACCTGCCCGACACCGTGGTCACCGCCGCGCGCGTGGCGCAACCGCTCACCGATGTGCTGGCCGACGTCACGCTGATCGGCCGTGCCCGCATCGAAGCCAGCGGCGCCGTCAACATTGCCGATCTGCTGCAGCGCCAGCCGGGACTGGAACTGGTGCGCAACGGCGGCCCCGGCACCGCTACCAGCTTGTACCTGCGCGGCGCGGAAACGCGCTTTACCGCGGTCTACATCGACGGCATCCGCGTCGATTCACAAGCCACTGGCGGCGCGCCGTGGGAGGCGATCGCGCTCGGCCAGATCGAGCGCATCGAGATCGTGCGCGGGCCGGCGGCTGCCGTGTATGGGTCGGACGCCGTCGCAGGCGTGGTGCAGATCTTCACGCGCCAGGGCGAGGGTCCCTTCACGCCCTACGTGGGGGTGGGTGCGGGCAACCGTCGCACGGGCAAGGTGGAGGCAGGGTTCTCGGGCAAGAGCGGCGCGGTCGACTATTTCCTGGGTGCCGAACGCGCGGGCAGTCGCGGCTACAACATCCGCCCCGATGGCAATCCGGATCTCGACGGCTACCACCAGAGCTCGGCCAGCGGCCGCCTGGGCTGGCAGATCGATCCGGTGCACCGGATCGACGTGACCGGCACGTATACCAACATCGACGCGCGCTACGACGGCTTCGCCCCCGGCCTGGACGACCATGGGCTCAACCGTCTGGCGACGCTGGGCGCGACCTGGTCGGCCAAGTGGAGCAGCAGCTTCGGCACCCGTCTGTCCGTGAGCCAGTCGCAGCAGCGCTATGAAACCTTTCCTTCGCCCTACCTGACCAGGACACGGCTGCGCAATGTGCTGTTGCACAACGAGTGGCGCACCGGCGATCATCTGTTCACGGCGGCGCTGGAACATCGCGGCGACCATCTGGTCAACGCCCCGATCGACCGCGGCCGCCACCAGGATGCCATCGCGCTGGGCTACGGCTACAGCGGCGGCCCCCACACGCTGCAAGTCAACCTGCGCCACGACCGCGACAGCGAGTTCGGCGGTCAGACCACGGGCGGCCTGGCCTATGGCTACGCCTTTGCGTCGGGCTGGCGTGTGACGGCGGCGGCGGGCACGGCGTTTCGGGTGCCGACGCTCTATCAGCGCTTCTCCCAGTACGGACAGCCCGCATTGCAGCCCGAGAAGAGCCGCAACGTCGAGTTGGGCCTGCGCTGGGCGCAAGGCGGCAGCAGCTTCGACGTGACCGCCTACCGCAATCGCGTGCGCAACCTCGTGGTGTTCGGTCCGGCGGGACCTTGCCCGGCGGTGTCCGGCTGCTATGAAAACGCCGGCAGCGCGCGGCTGCAGGGTGTCACGGTGGCAGGCGCGCATCGTCTGGGCGCGGTCAACCTGAGCGGCTCGCTCGACCTGCAGCAACCCAAAAATGCCGACACCGGCAAGCTGCTGGCGCGGCGCGCGCAGCGCCTGCTCAAGCTGGCGGCCGACACGCGCGTGAACGCCGGCACGCAGGCGTGGACGCTGGGCGCCGAGTGGCAGCTCGCGAGCCACCGCTGGGACAACGCGGCCAACACCAAACGCCTGGGCGGCTACGGCTTGGTCAACCTGTACGCCAGCACCGCCATCGCGCGCGACTGGAACCTGCTGGCGCGCGTCGACAACCTGGGCGACAAGGTGTACCAACTGGCGGGCGGCTACGCCACGCCGCCGCGCACCCTGTTCGTCGGCCTGCGCTGGACGCCGCGCTGATGCGTGCCGCCTGCCCCGCGCTGCTGGTGACTGCCCCAGCCTCGGGTCAGGGCAAGACCACGGTGGTGGCGGCGCTGGCGCGGCTGCTCACGCGGCGCGGGGCCCGGGTGCGCGTGTTCAAGTGCGGGCCCGACTATCTCGATCCCCTGTGGCACGAACTGGCCAGCGGGCACCCGGTGCACAACCTCGATCTGTGGATGACCGGCGAGGCCGACATCGGCATCCGACTGCACCGGGCAGCCCAGGCGGCCGACGTGATCCTGGTGGAAGGCGTGATGGGCCTGCACGACGGTCAGCCCAGCAGCGCCGACCTGGCGCGGCGCCTCGGGCTGCCCGTGCTGGCTATCGTGCAGGCCGCCAGCATGGCGCAGACTCTGGGCGCCGTGGTGCAGGGGCTGCGCGAGTACCGGTGCGAACCGGCGGGGGCCCTGCGCTGGGCCGGCGTGCTGGCCAACGGCGTGGCCACCGAGGGGCATGCCGCGCTGTTGGCCGAGGCGATCGAGCCGCGCGAAAGCTGGTTGGGCCACTTGCCGGCGCGCCCGGAATTGCAGTTGCCCGAGCGCCACCTGGGCCTGGTGGCCGCGCACGAACTGGGCCGTGATGCAGCGCTGGCGCGGCTCGACGCCGCCGCCGACCTGCTGGCCGCCACACCGCTCGGGGGGCTGCAGCTCGATGAGTGGCGCGCGCGCTGGACGGTTGCCTTCGCGCCGGTGGTGGGGCGGCGCGCGGTGCCGGCGCTGCTGGCCGGCCGCACGGTGGCGGTGGCGCGCGACGCCGCATTTGCCTTCGTCTATGAAGCCAACCTCGACACCCTGCGTGCGCTGGGCGCGCAGCTGGCGTTTTTCTCGCCGCTTGCCGGCCAGGCGCTACCGCCCTGCGACGCGCTGTGGCTGCCCGGCGGCTATCCCGAGCTGCATGCGCCGGCGTTGGCCGCGCGCGATGACCTGCGCGCACAACTGCACGCCCATGTCGCTGCCGGCAAGCCGGTGTGGGCCGAGGGCGGTGGCCTGATGGCGCTGCTGGACGAACTGGTGGACCCGGATGGCCGGGTGTACCCGATGTGGGGCCTGCTGCCCGGACGCGCAACACTCGGCCAGGCGATCGCCGGGCTGGGCCTGCAGCAATGGGCGGTCCGAGCGGGCACTGCGCCGCTGCGCGGGCACACGTTTCACCACGGCCGCTGCGAGTCGCCGCTGGCGCCCGGTGCTCATGCCGCGCCGGCCGGCCACGGTGCGCTGCGCGCGGGCGAGGCGGTGTACGCGCGAGGCATGGTGCGAGCGAGCTTTTTTCATCCCTGGTTTGCATCGAGCCCGGCGGCGGCTGCGGCGCTGTTCTCCGATCCGGACGGTGCCGGTGCGGGAATCGGCCGGCGGGGGCCACCATGACGGCGCTCGCTTCGTCGATGCTGCCGACCCGATTGCTCGGCCCGCAGCGCATCATCTGCCTGACCGTGTGGGCCACCGAATGGCTCTACCTGCTGGGTGAAGAGCAGCGCATTGCCGGCATCAGCGGCTTCAGCACGCGCCCGCCTCGTGCACGCGAGGAAAAGCCGAAGGTGGGCACCTTCATCCGGGCGCGCATCGATGCCATCCTGGCGCTGCAGCCGGACCTGGTGCTGGCCTACTCGGGCAGGCAGGCCGATACCGCCGCGCAATTGGCGCACGCCGGGATTGCGGTGATGGTGTTCAATCAGTTCAGCGTGGCCGAAATCTTCGAGGCGCTCGCGCAGGTGGCGGCGCTGGTCGGTGCCAGCGATCCGGGCCATGCGTTGCTGATTGGCTATCGAGAACGTCTGCTCCACATGCAGCAGTTGGCACAGTCGCGCATCGCACAAGGCAAGCGGCGCCCGCGTGTGTATTTCGAGGAATGGAACCAGCCGCTGCTGAGTGGCAGCCCCTGGGTGTCCGAGCTGATCGGGATCGTCGGCGGTATCGATTGCCTGGCCGGGCGGACGGCGCGTTCGGGTGCGCGGCGCCTGTGCGAGGTGGACCCTCAAGAGGTCATGGCCTGCGCGCCCGATCTCATCATCGGCTCGTGGTGTGGCAAGCCGTTCGAGCGCGACCAGGTGGTGGGTCGTCCAGGCTGGCACGAACTGCCAGCAGTCAGGACGGGGCAAGTGCACACTCTGCCATCGAGCGAAATCCTGCAGGCGGGACCGGCGGCGCTGACCGCGGGCGCCGAGGCACTGCACCACATCGTGATGGACTGGATGGACGCGCATGGGTGATCTGAGCCTGCTGTATCCAGCGCGCAGCGAACTGATCCTGGGCGGCCAGAAGAGCGGCAAGTCGCGCCGCGCCGAAAACCTGGCTGCTGGCTGGCTGGCGCGCGGGTCCGGCGAGCGTGCCGTGCTGATCGCCACCGCGCAGGCGCGCGATGCCGAGATGCGTGCGCGCATCGAGCGACACCAGCGCGAGCGCGCCATGCGCGTACCGGGCATGGCCACGCTCGAGGCGCCGCACGACCTTGCTGCAGCCATCCTGCGCGCGGGCGGCACCGAGACGCTGCGCGTGGTCGATTGCCTGACGCTGTGGCTGACGCAGCAACTCATGCCCGACGAGAAATCCAAGCAAAAACTGCCGCCAGCGCTTGCCGGGCAAGCCGAATCAGCTCTTCTATTGGAAGCAATCGCGCACTGTCCAGGCCCGATCGTGCTGGTGGGCAACGAGATCGGCCTGGGGGTGATACCGGTAGGGCCCGAGGTGCGTGCCTTCGTTGACGCGCTGGGCACTCTCAACCAACAGGTGGCGGCGGCCTGCGAGCGCGTGACGCTGATGGTGGCGGGGCTGCCCGTGAACGTGAAAGGGGTGTCATGAATTTCTGGGTGAAAGTGCTTGCCGGTCTGCTCCTGGCGTGGCTGGGCGGCGCTGCAGCGGCCTACCAGATCACGGATGACGCGGGGCAGGTCACGCATTTGGACGCGCCACCCGCACGCATCGTGAGCCTGTTGCCTTCGCTCACCGAGACGGTGTGCGCACTGGGTGCGTGCGAGCGGCTGGTGGGCGTGGATCGCTACTCCAACTGGCCCGCCGCGGTGCGCAGGCTGCCGCAGGTGGGCGGCGGGCTGGACCCGAACATCGAGGCGGTGGTTGCGCTCAAGCCCGACGTGGTGCTGATCGGCACGTCCTCGCGTGCGGCGGTGCGCCTGCGTGCGCTGGGTCTGCGGGTGGTGGCCATGGAGCCGCGAACGCGCGCCGGCATGCGTCGCGTGACCGAGCGCCTGGGCGAGCTGCTGCAGGTGCCCGGCGCCCAGGCGTTGCTGGCGCGCATCGACTCCGACGTGCAGGCGGTGGCCGACGCACTGCCACCCGCCGCGCGCGGCCAGCGCGTGTACTTCGAAGTCACGCCGGCGCCGCATGCGGCGGGGCGCGGCACCTTCATCGACGAACTGATGTCCGCGCTCGGCCTTGTCAACATCGTCGATGCGGCGCTGGGCCCGTACCCGCGCATCAATCCCGAGCTGGTGGTGCGCGCCGACCCCGACCTGATCATGGTGAGCCAGGGCAGCGCCGCCGAGCTCGCGCGCCGGCCTGGCTGGGCCGGCCTGCGCGCGCTGCGTCCGGGGCGCGTGTGCGAGTTCGATGCGGCGCAGCGCGACATCCTGGTGCGCCCCGGACCGCGCATGCCGGAGGCGGCGCGCCTGATGGCCGAGTGCGCCCAACATCGACTTGCTTCCAAAACCGGAGCTCCTCGGGATTGATGGGCATGCGCAGGCAGCCTGTCTTGCGATAGATTTCCAGCCATGAGCGGCAGCTTCGCAACCTCCGCCTTCGAGGCACCGGCCCGCACCGGCGCACGCGTGCTGGGGTTGGCGCTGCTGCTGCTCGCGTTCGCGCTGCTGGCGCTGGCCTGGGGTGCGAGTGTGGGTAGCACCGGGTTCGACAGCGTGCTGCGCGCGCGCGACGACCCCGCGGCCTGGCAGATCGTATGGGACATTCGCCTGCCGCGCACGCTCGGCGCCTGGCTGGCCGGCGCGCTGCTGGGCCTGGCCGGCGCGGTGGCGCAGGGGCTGTTTCGCAACCCGCTGGCGGATCCTTTCCTGCTGGGCAGCGCCTCGGGCGCGGCGCTGGCGGTGGCGCTGACCTACGCCGCGCTCGGCGTGGGCGGCATGGTCGCGGGCAGCGGCAGCGTGGCACTGCTTCAGGCCGCTTCGCCTTGGCTCGCGCGCCTGGGCTTCACCGGTGCGGCTTTCGTGGGGGCGCTCGGTGGCGTGCTGCTGGCGCTGGTGCTGGCGCGCGGCGTGCAGCAAACCCTGCGCCTGCTGCTGGCGGGCGTGGTGGTGGGCTTCGTGCTGGGCGCGGTGCGCGACCTGGTGCAATTGGCGCAGCCCGACGTGCTGCAAGCCATGCAGGGCTTCACCCTGGGCATCACCGGTTTTCTCGGCTGGGGCGCCTGCGCGGTGATGGCGCTGCTGCTCGCCCCGCTGCTGCTGGCCGCATGGGTGCTGGCGCGCGTGCTCGACGCACTCAGCCTGGGCGAGGCGACCGCCGTGAGCCTGGGCTTGCCGCTGGGCCCGCTGCGCGCGCTGCTGATCGGCGTGCTGGCGCTGGCCACGGGCGCGGCGGTGGCGCAGACCGGCCTGATCGGCTTCGTCGGGCTGGTGGCACCACACCTGGCGCGCACGCTGGCGCGCTGCACGCACGGGCCGCTGGTGTTGCTGTCGGCGCTGGTGGGCGGCTTGCTGCTGATGCTGGCCGACGTGGTCGCGCGCATCGTGATCACCCCGCAGGAGTTGCCGGTGGGCGTGCTCACAGCGGTGCTGGGCGGCCTGTACCTGCTGTGGCTCATGAACCGGCGCGCCGGGGTGGGCTCGTGATGACGCTCGCCACCGCGGCTCCGATTGCGCTGGGTGCGGCGTTCGCCAGCGCGCGCATCGGCAGGCGTGCCATCCTGCACGATGTCGATCTGCGATTGCCG
>CAZGOL010000017.1:22545-28167 GCA_964527755.1 uncultured Ottowia sp. | reverse complement strand
TGCCGATGTCGGCGTGCTTGCTCTCGCCGGGGCCGTTGACGATGCAGCCCATCACGGCCACGCGCAGGGTTTCGACCCCAGGGTATTTGAGGCGCCACACCGGCATCTGCGCGCGCAGGTGGTCGTCGATCTGCTTGGCGAGCTCCTGGAACACGGTGCTGGTGGTGCGCCCGCAGCCGGGACAGGCGGTGACGCTGGGCGCGAAGGCGCGCAAGCCCAGGGCTTGCAGGATTTCGCTGGCCACCACCACTTCTTGCGTGCGCGCTTCGCCCGGCTGGGGCGTGAGGCTGACGCGGATGGTGTCGCCAATGCCTTCTTGCAGCAGGATGGCCAGCGCGGCGGTGGAGGCCACCGTGCCCTTGGTGGCCATGCCGGCCTCGGTCAGGCCCAGGTGCAGCGGATAGTCGCAGCGGCGCGCCAGTTCGCGATAGACGGCGATCAGGTCCTGCACGCCACTGACCTTGCACGAGAGGATGACCTGGGACGGACTCATACCCAGGCGCACCGCCTGTTCGGCCGAGCCCAGAGCCGACTGGATCAGCGCCTCGTACATCACCTGGCGCGCCTCCCATGGCTCGGTGCGGCGCGCGTTGTCGTCCATCAGGCCGGCCAGCAGTTCCTGATCGAGGCTGCCCCAGTTGACGCCGATGCGCACCGGCTTGTCCCACTTCAGCGCGGCGTCGATCATCAGGCCGAACTGCACGTCGTGCTTGGCACCTTTACCCACATTGCCGGGGTTGATGCGGTACTTGGAGAGCGCCTCGGCGCAGGCCGGGTGCTCGGTCAGCAGGCGGTGGCCGTTGTAGTGAAAGTCCCCGATCAGCGGCACGTCGCAACCCATGCGGTCCAGGCGTTCGCGGATGTAGGGCACCTGGGCGGCGGCCTCGGGCGTGTTGACAGTGATGCGCACCAACTCGCTGCCGGCCAGGGCCAGCTCCTTGACTTGGCGCGCAGTGGCGGCGGCGTCCGCGCTGTCGGTGTTGGTCATGGACTGCACGCGCACCGGGGCCGAGCCGCCCACGGTCACGACGTGCGCGCCCCAGCGCACGCGCGCCTGACGCGTATGGCGCAACCCCGGAGTCACGAGGGCGATCGGCAGCGGTTCGACCACGGCGGCGTCCATCACTTCACCTGAAAGCGCGCCACGTTGGACTGGCCAGTCGGCCCCAGGTCGAACGGCTCACCGCGCACCTGGACGCTCACCGCGTCCTTGCGTCCGACGGTCACCGACAGCGGCGCCAGGCCGCTCACGGAGACGATTTCACCCGCTTGCAGCGCGCGGTTGAGCAGCGACTTGCCATCGGCATCGCGCACACTGACCCAGCTCTCCCCAGTCGCGGTGAAGACGAGGTCACCCGTCGGAGTCAGTGCAGCCGAAGCCGATGCCGGCGTGCCGCCGGAGACGGTGACGCCACCCTTGCCCGCAGCCGGTGTGACCGTGGCCGGCTGTTCGGCTGGGACCGGCACCGGCTCGGGCATGCGCGCATCGGGCACGGCAATCGCCGTCGGCGGTGACTCGGAGGCGCCTTGGGGCGGGACCGTTTCAGCCGGAGGCTCCTCGCCGGCCGGCACGGTTGCTGGCTCGGGTTGCCCCAGCCGGATCGGCAACGTGGGCCACAGCCAGATCAGGGCGGCAGCCAGCAACAGCAGGGCCACCACCGCCAGCAATGGCCGCGACAGGCTGCCAGCGATCGGGGTTGACCGGTTCTCGTCGCCCTGACGAAACGGCGCGTTCAGCGAGGGCCTGACGTCGGGCAAGCCGCGCGACACCGTTGGCATGCGTTCGAGCACCGGCGCCGGGTCGACGCCGAAGGCACGGCAGATCGATGACGCCAGGCCGCGGGCGAACGTGAGATCAGGCAATTGATCGAGCCGGTCGGCCTCCAGCGCCTCGAGTTTGGGCAACGACACCTTCATGGCGCCGGCCAGGACCGCCGCGTCGACCCCGGCAGCCTCGCGCAGCCTGCGCAGCATGGCGCCCGCCGTGGCGGCTTGCACCGGCACAGCCGGTGTCGGCTGCTCGCTGGCGGATGCATCGTGCCGATCAGTCATCGAAACTGCCCCGCTCGTAGTCCACCAGTTCGCGCGACTGCGGGAAGCGCCGGCGCAGCTGGGAGGCGAGTTGCTCCATCGCCCGACGGTCGTTCAGGCGCCGCTCGATCCGGATGCCCAGCCACAGGGACTCGGCATTGGCCAGCTCGCTGTTGTTCAGCCGCCGCGCGTAGAACTGGGCGCGGCCGAAGTCCCCGCGCTTGTACAACAGCAGCGCCAGGTTGAAGCCCGTGACGGGGTTGCCGGCGTCCAGTTCATAGGAGCGCATCAGCGTGGCCTCGGCCTGCGCAAGTTGCCCGGCGCGCGCCTCGCAGATGCCCTGGGTCATGAGCGTCTTGGCCTGTCCCTGATAGGTCGGCACGGCCAGCGCACGCTGGAACTGGGCCGCCGCCTCGGCATAGCGTCCACCCTGGCAGTGCAACCAGCCCAGGTTGTGCATGGCGTTGGCGGCGCGCGGATTGAGCGCGATGGCGCGCTCGAAATTGGACTGTGCCAGCGCCGCATCACCCAGCGCCATGTAGATCAGCCCCCCCAGGTCGAACGACTCGCTCAGCGTCGGGTCGGCCTGCACCGCCTTTTTTTGTTCATCCAGCGCCACGGCGAACTGGCCGTTTTCGTAATAGCCGGTGGCCAGTGCCAGCCGGGTGCGCGCACGCCGGCGCGCGTCGGTCTCGTCGGATGCGGTCTGCCATTCAGTCGGCGCGGCATCGGTGGCCGGCTGCGCCGCGCAACCGGCAAGCCAGGCCGTTGTCGCGACACTCAACGACGCCAGCACGCGCAGGGTGGTCGAACCAAAGCTGGGGATCATGTGGAAACGCCCTTTCTCTGTGCCGTTGCGGATCGCGCCAGCCGGTGGACCACCACCGTGCGTTCCCGCGCCACGCGCTGGTGCACCGCCGTGCGGTCCTGCACTTCACCAGCCAGTTGTCCGCAGGCGGCATCGATGTCGTCCCCGCGCGTCTTGCGCACCGTGGTCACAATGCCCGCGTCGTTCAGGATCCGGGCGAATGCCTGGATCCGCGTGGCCGGCGAACACGTCAGACCGGAAGCGGGGAACGGGTTGAACGGAATCAGATTGAACTTGCAGCGCAGACCCGATGCCGCATGCACCCGCACCCGCTCGACCAGCGCCTGGGCCTGCTCGGGCGCGTCGTTGACGCCATCGAGCATGCAGTATTCGAAGGTGATGAAGTCCCGTGGCGCGTGTGCCAGGTACTTCGTGCAGGTGTGCAGCAACTCGTCGATCGGGTACTTGCGGTTGAGCGGCACGAGGTCGCCGCGCAACGCATCGTCGGGTGCGTGCAGCGACACCGCCAGCGCCACCGGACATTCGCGCGCCAGGCGGTCGATCATCGGCACCACACCCGAGGTGGACACCGTGACGCGCCGCCGCGACAGGCCATAGCCGTGATCGTCGAGCATGACCCGCAGCGCCGGAACCAGCCGCTCGTAGTTCTGCAACGGCTCGCCCATGCCCATCATCACCACGTTGGAGAGGACGCGCTCGTCGGTGCCCAGGTGCCGGCGCAGGAAGTGCTCGGCAAACCACAGTTGCGCCACGATTTCGGCCGTCGTCAGGTTGCGCGCGAAGCCTTGGTGGCCAGTCGAGCAGAAACGACAGTTGACCGCGCAGCCCGCCTGCGAAGAAACGCACAGCGTGCCGCGATCGTCCTCGGGAATATAGACCGTCTCGATGGCGTTGCCGCCACCGACGTCGAACAGCCACTTGATGGTCCCGTCCTTCGATTCGTGCTGGCGCAACACCGGCGGCGCCGACACGCAGGCGCCCCCCGTGAGCTTCTCGCGCAGCGACCGCGCCAGATCGGTCATCTGCTCGAAATCGGTCACGCCGCGCTGGTGAATCCAGCGAAAGAGCTGCGTCGCCCGAAAGCGCTTTTCACCCAGCTCCTCGCAAAACGCTGCCAGGCCCTCGAGATCGAAATCGAGCAGGTTGACGCAGGTGGTGGTCATGCCAGCCAAGGCCCGGCAGCGCCCCGATCAGCGGCTGTAGACGGCCAGCGCGGGGAAAAAGAACGCCACTTCGACGGCTGCCGTCTCGGCGGCGTCCGAGCCGTGCACGGCATTGGCGTCGATCGAATCGGCAAAGTCGGCGCGGATGGTTCCCTTGTCGGCCTTCCTGGGGTCGGTGGCGCCCATCAGCTCGCGGTTCTTGGCGATCGCACCCTCTCCCTCCAGCACCTGGATCATCACCGGCCCGGAGATCATGAACTCGACCAGATCCTTGAAGAAGGGGCGCTCCTTGTGCACCGCATAGAACTGCTCGGCCTCGCGGCGCGAGAGGTGTTGCATGCGGGCCGCGGCAATCTTCAGGCCAGCCGCCTCGAACCGGGCGTAGATCTGGCCGATGACGTTCTTGGCAACGGCGTCGGGCTTGATGATGGACAAGGTGCGTTCGATGGCCATTTGAATGGGTTTCCTGCTGTAGATGAATCTGGCTTGCGGCAACGGCAAAACAAGGGATTTTAACCGGCGTCCCCCGTTGCGCGCCCGGGCGCCGCGGCTGCGGCGGTGCGATCAACCGCTGCGCCGCCCACCTGCGGCGCCACGGGGACGCCGCTTGCCCGCGGCACCACCGGCGTCGGGCGGCGAGCGATCGCCGCGGATGCGGGTCGACGGCGTGTTCAGCGGGCCAGGCACTCTGTCCGCCTGACGAACGCGTGGCCGATTCGGCGGCGGCGCAGGGCGTGCGCGTTGGGGCCGGTCACCGGCCGACAGATCGGGACGTGGTCCCTTGGTGCGGCCGCGGTCGCCACGCCCACGGCGCGCCTGGCCGGGTCGCTCCGAAGCCGGTTCGCGCCCTCCGCGCAAGACACGTTCTGGCGCGCCCGAAGCCTCAATCAGCGCACGGACATCGCGTTCACCGAGTTCCATCCAGGCCCCGCGCCTCAATCCGCGCGGCAGCAGCATGGTTCCGTAACGGATGCGGATCAACCGGCTCACGGCGTGACCGGTGGCCTCGATCATCCGCCGCACCTCGCGGTTGCGCCCTTCGGAGATGGTCACCCGGTACCACTGGTTGATCCCTTCGCCCCGTCCTTCTTCCTGGATGGTTCCGAACTGCGCCGGGCCATCGGCCAGCATCACACCGTCCAGCAAGCGCTGTTTTTCTTCCTCGCTCAGAGCGCCCAGCACCCGCACCGCGTACTCGCGCTGCAGTGCAAAGCGCGGGTGCATGAGCCGATTGGCCAGTTCACCCGAATTGGTGATCAGCAGCAGGCCTTCAGTATTCAGATCGAGCCGACCCACCGACTGCCATTTGCCCTGGGCCAGGCGCGGCAGCTTCCGAAAGACCGTCGGCCGGTTGTGCGGATCGTCGTGCGTGACGAGTTCGCCCATCGGCTTGTGATAGGCCAGCACGCGCGCCGGCGATGCGGCGATGCGCAGGATGACCGGCTTGCCGTCGATCCGGACCTGATCACCGAATTGCACGCGCTGGCCAGTGTGCGCCGGTTGCTTGTTGACCGAAACTCGCCCGTCCAGGATCAGGCGCTCCATCTCCAGCCGCGAACCGAGCCCCGCCTGGGCCAGCACCTTGTGCAGCTTGGGTTG
>CAZGOL010000017.1:0-22445 GCA_964527755.1 uncultured Ottowia sp. | reverse complement strand
TCTCCAGCCGCGAACCGAGCCCCGCCTGGGCCAGCACCTTGTGCAGCTTGGGTTGTTCCACCTGCGGCAGCAACACCCGCTTGGTCGGCGGCGCGGGAGCGGCCGACTCCGCATCGAAGCGGCCCGAAAGCAGGTCATCGAAAGCGACCGGCACCTGTTCGGTCCCGGCGGTTTCGGCCGACTGGTCCTCAACCGTGCGGCCCCCGGGCGCTTCGGGATTTCCGGGCGAATCGGGCGCCGGTCGGCACGTGCTCATGACGACGACTCCCCGGGTTCAAGGGGAAACAGTTCGCCGACGACCACGGGCTCATCGAACACGCGGACACTTCCCCCATCCCCCGGCGTGCCCGAGTCGGGCCCCTGTTCGGCGGCATCAGGCAACGACTGGGCGCCCAGCGCCTCGAACACGGAGGCGGCCTGCTCTGATGCGGTCTCGATCACGGGCAACTGATCGAGCGACTGCAGTCCCAAGTCATCCAGAAATTGGCGCGTGGTCGCGTAGAGCGCTGGACGGCCGACGGTCTCGCGATGGCCGATCACTTCCACCCAGCCGCGGTCCTCGAGTTGCTTGATGAGTTGCGAGTTGATGGTGACGCCCCGGATGTCCTCCATGTCTCCACGTGTCACCGGCTGACGGTACGCGATGATGGCAAGCGTCTCCAGCGTGGCGCGGGTGTAGCGTGGCGGCTTTTCGGGGTGCAGGCGATCGAGGTATTCGCGCATTTCCGGCCGACTCTGAAATCGCCAGCCGCTGGCCACCTGCACAAGCTCTACGCCACGTTGCGCCCAGTCATTGCACAACTCCAACAGCAACATCTTCAGCGTGTCGGGGCCCACCTGGTCGGCAAACAGCTGCCGCATTTCGGCCACCGGCAGCGGTTGCGGGGCACAGATCAAGGCGGTTTCAAGGATGCGCTTGGCGTCCGCGGAAGTCACAACTGGGGTCTCTCTGGCATGGAAAGGGCGCGGACCGTGCACCCGGCCCGTCTACGAAGTCCGGAATCCGTACGGCATGGCAGATCCAACATGGCCGTCAACGCAATCCGGCCGCATCCTCGGGCGACACGGTGGTCGCATCGTCGCTGGGCATTCTAAGGCCCCACGCCGCGAGTGCCGCCTGAAAATCGGCCGGCGGCGACGCGACAAAACGCAGGCTCCGCCCCGTTTCCGGATGCGTGAAGCCCAAGCGCCAGGCGTGAAGGGCCTGCCTGCCCATGCCCGCCGCCGACGCGCCTTGGTAGAGGGAATCGGCAACCAACGGGTGGCCGATGCTGGCCAGGTGCACTCGAATTTGGTGCGTACGGCCAGTGCGTAGCCGGCAACGCAACAGGCAGCCTGATTCGGCGTCCTGCAACCACTCGACGAGCGTCTGGGCCGGCTTGCCCGGATGCCTGGCCGGATCGACGACCGCCATCCGCAGCCGGTTGCGCGGATCGCGGCCGATCGCCGCGTCGATCTCGCGTACCGGCGGGCCGCTCCAGGTCCGCTGGGCCAGGGCCAGATACTCGCGCCGCACGAGGCGCGCTGCGATCTGCCCGATCAGCGCGTCCATCGCGACCTTCGATCGTGCGACCACCATCAGGCCGCTGGTGTCCTTGTCCAGTCGGTGCACGATCCCGGCCCGGGGCAAGTGCGCCGCGCGCTCGTCGAGCGCGAGCAGGGCATTCAGGAGAGTCCCGCTCCAGTTCCCGGGTGCCGGATGCACCACCAGGCCGGCTGGCTTGTCGATGACCATCACGTGCTCGTCCTGATACACGATCGCCAGCGCGATTGCCTGAGGCACGAAAGCCTGGCTCATCGCCGACGGTCGCAATTCGACCAGCAATCTGTCGCCCGCGCGCACCTTCTGCGCCGGCTTGACGGCCAGCTCGCCGTTCAGGCGCACGGCTTGCTCCCCGATCAGTTGCTGCAGGTGGCTGCGCGAGAACTCCGCCACCAATGCCGTCAGCGTGCGGTCAAGCCGCTGGCCATGCTGCCCGGCGGGGACATCGAGCATGCGACGCTCGACCTCGGGGTCGATCTCGACGTCATCGTGCTCAAGGTCTGCCACGCCCGCACGCCCGTCGGCGCCCAGGGGGAGCGTCGATATAATGAATCGAGCTTGACTCAAGAGGATTGCCACCGATGCAACGAGCCCGATTATCGGCGGCCGCCGCCGGGGCCCTGCTGACCGCCGCGCTGCTGGCAGCCTGTTCGTCCAAACCCATCGACCGGACCACGGGCTGGAGCCCCAACCGCATCTACGCAGAGGCCAAGGACGAACTCAATTCCGGCGGCTACGAAAAGGCGATTCCGCTGTACGAGCGGCTGGAAGGCCGCGCGGCCGGCACGCCGCTGGCGCAGCAGGCGCAACTCGACAAGGCGTATGCGCAGTTCAAGGATGGCCAGAAAGCGGAAGCGCTGTCCACGCTGGATCGCTTCATGCGCTTGCACCCCACCAGCCCGGCGATCGATTACGCGCTGTACCTGAAAGGGGTCATCAACTTCAACGACGAACTGGGACTGTTCTCGTTCCTGTCGCGCCAGGACCTCTCCGAGCGAGACCAGAAGGCGGCCAAGGAAGCATTCGAGTCGTTCGACGAACTGGTCAAGCGTTTTCCGGATTCACGCTACACCCCGGACGCGCGCGCGCGCATGCGCTACACGGTCAACGCCTTGGCGCAGTACGAAGTGCACGTGGCGCGCTACTACTATCAGCGCGGCGCCTACGTGGCGGCCATCAGCCGCGCGCAACAGGCCATCGTCGACTACCGCGACGCACCGGCGCTCGAAGAGGCGCTCTACATACTGGAACGGTCCTACGACAAGCTGGGCATGGACCAGTTGCGCGATGACGCCAAGCGCGTGCTCGACCAGAACTACCCGAACAGCGAATACCAGGCTCGCGGCTTCAAGGGGCCGGACAAGCCGTGGTGGCAACTCTGGTGAGCTGACCGCGAACCGGAGGCCCCCCGGCTCCGTGAACCGACAACCCGGACTCGCTCCCAAAACCCGGGTGCCGCGAAAGCGTGCAGGCCAGCACCGGCCCTTGACATCCAAAGCCGTGTCCACTGAGCGCCAGATCACTGCAGGATGGGTCAACAGGCGCGCCCACGGGTGGGTGTCACTCCGGCAAATGCCAAACGACGGCGGTTGCCCGGTGCGGTCCAGCCGTCCCGAGTTGGCAAGCGCGCGTCCCGAAATGACAACTTCTGGTGGATCGCTTCGCACTACAGTGGTGGGGCCACTGCGGTCGGTGTCGAAAAAATCAAACGCGATCGACTCACGAGGACGAAGAATTTGGATCGGAGAAACACTTCCGATTGTGCGACACGCCGTCCTGGGCGGTCATTGGCCCATCCACACTTCGCGTCATGGGCAAGAGCGCTCGAAAATCGCCCGTCTTGGTGGGCCCGGACACCTACGCATTTTCGCGTGAGCGCCCGTGCGCGTCATCGGGTGGTGCGCCACTCGCTGGGTGACATCGAAGTCCACCTGTAGAACGCGCGGGTGAACGTGCTCGGATCGTGATAGCCCAGCATCTGCGAAACACGGCTGAACTTGGCCTGGGCTTGCGCCAGCGACTGGATCGCGAGGTCGCGCCGCACCACATCAACCTCACCCTCGAAGGTCAAACCATGTTTGGCCAAGCTTCGGTACAGCGTTCGCCGGTTCATTCCGAACAACTCAGACACTCGCTCGACCGTGCAGGTGCGGGTTGGCAGGAGGGTGCAGATGACCCGGCGCAGTTGCCCGGGAAAGCCATCGCGACACTGAACATCGAGTTGGCGCACATGGTTCAGGAGAATTGCGTGCAGTGCCCGGTCGGCGCCGTCGATCGGCCGATCGAGCCAATCGGCCGAAAAGACAACGGCGCTGGACGGCCGATTGAAGAATACCGGCGCGTCGAAGAACTCGCGGTACAGCCTGACGTTGGCGGGGGGCGGGGTGCAGAAGTCGATCGCCTCGGGGCGCCACTGCTTTCCACACAGCAATTGCAGGAGCTTCACTTGATAGGACATGCACACGTTGTAGACCTGCTCGACGCCAATGAGGCTCGGCAATTGCACCCGGTACGTGAAACGGGCGACCGCGCCCGCCGTCGTCAATGTGGCTCGCGCGCCGGTCACTTGCAGGTGCATGTACTCCAGCAGGCAGGTCAGCGCCGAGCGCAGATCCGGACAGTGGCGTATCAGCAAGCCGAGTGGTCCAAGGATGGCGAGATCCTGGCGGCGCCCGAGCAGAAGGCCGAAATGCGAACAGCCTGTTTGCTCGGCGGCGACATGCGACAAGCGTGCACCGACGGCGAACGGAATCGTGTTGTCGCCGTCGTCAAGGATCCGGGCGGCGAGTCCGCATCCCGCGATCAGCGCCACGGGATCGCGGCCCAGTTCCGAGACGAGCCCCGGAAATCCAGTCAGTCCACCCGCCCGCAGGACACCCGGAGCGGCCATCGGCACAGGCTGCCGGGTCGAAACATCCGCGCACATGGTTTGCCTTGTCGAATGAGCGGAAGGGACATTGTGATGCTACACCCGATTGCGACACAAAACCAGCGAAATCGTCCGACGCAAACGGCGTGGCAGGGCCCGTTACACCCCTTCCTGGAAGCTGTCGTCCAACTCACTGCGCATCGTACGGGGCCGGATGGATCGCGTGCGATCAGAGTGTTCCCCGCGGAGGCATCGTCGATGTCCGTGGAGAACTCGTGCGCGGGGTTCGAGACCTCACGCTCGCCGGGCAAACCCCATGTGTTCTTGAATGGGTCTCCTTCCCGACAATTGGTCGCGTGCGCGAACTGTTCGAACGAAATTCAAAGACGGACGTGCCCCACCTGAAGCCGAGTCCGCCGGTGGGTCCCAGAGGAGGCAAATGTGAGGGCGTTGGAGGGGGCGTCCTCCACAGGCATATGGCCGAACCCGCGCCAGCACTGGGGCAACGAGCGAAAAAAAACCAACCGAGAACGGTTGGTTTCTTGAAAAGTGGTGGTGTGGTTCCTCGCTAGAGGAAACCTTCCTGCCGCACGGGCATGGCCACCGTGGGCGTGATTCTACCCTGGGCGAGCATCCGAGGAAGAACGTGCCGCCCCCGCGCATTTCCTCGCTACCGTGGGCATCGAACGGTCTGCGGTTCGATCCTCAAACGCGGAATCGAATTGGCGGTTCACTTGAGCCCGTCCAGCCTGCGCCCGCGCGCCACTGACGGCGGTAGTCCTCGCCAGCCGACAGTGCGTCCAGCACCGGCAACAGGAATTCACGCAGCGCCTCGATCACCGTGGTCAGCGGCATCGGCTCCAAGCTGTTCTTGCGCTGGAACGCCTGCCACTGCTTGGTCTTCTGCTCGTCCTGCGCGAACTCGTCGGTGAGGCCCAGCGGCGCGCCGGGCGGAATGGCTGTGCCCCGGCGCTCGAACGTGGCGCGGATCGCCGTGGCCAGCACCGCGCCATCGAAGTCGGAATGTTGGGCCAGAACCCACAGGTCGAAATAGTCCTTCATGCGGCTGTTGAGGATGCCCAGCTTGACCATCGCCTCCAGCTTCTCGGCGACCACGGTGTAGCGCGGATAGACCCGCAGTTGTGGCTGTGGCATGCCATCGAGGATGACCGGGTACTGCACGTCTTCTGGGCCGGGCGTCACGGCGTCGCCGAACCCGATGTCGATCTGCACCGGGCAGCGCGCGCCAGCGAGCAGGCCAATCATCGTCACGCGCACGCCCGCGTAGTTGGCCTCCTTGCGGATTTCGGCGGCCTTCACGCTGTCAGCCTGAAACACGATGCCGTCGTCGCTGGCGATCTGGCTGATCTCGCGGAACAACTTTTCCAGATGAGGGATTTCGGTGGAGCCGAAGCCCAGCAGGTCAGCGTCGTGCGTCGGGCGATGCGGCACGTCGAACCAGATGTCGAACAGCAATGCCCCCTTGAGCAGGAACTGGCCGCGCTGCTCCGAGATGCTCAGGCGGTACAGCACGCGCTCCAGCGCGTAGCGGGTCAACAGCAGGTTGAAATCGAGTTTCTCGGCGCGGGCCTTGTTGAGCAGCCGGGCGCGAACCGACGCGGCGACGTTGCGCCTGCTCTTGTCGGGTTCGGTCATGCCAGGCTCTCCAGATAGGGGCGCATCACGTTGGCGACGCGGTCGATCTTGGCGTAGCGCCAGATCTCGTCGCTGGTCATGCGCTTCGCGTCCCACGCCTCACGCAGTGCTTCCAGCGCCACGTCGATCCCGATCTTGTTGCGGTACTTGAAGCAGTCGGCCACGGTCTTGGCAACGCCGGTGACGCGTACCGTGACGCCATCGACGACGTGCTCCTCGATGCCCTCGGTCAGCGCAGCGCCGGAGAAGCGCACGAGGCGCAGCGGCGGGTAATCCAGCTTCGGGGCGGCGGCCTTGTTGTCGATGGCCAGCCACACCTCGAACGGAGCCTGCGTCGTCAGATCGTGGAAGCGCAGCGCCGACAGCAGGCAAACCACGCCCTTGGGCACGCGACGCGCGACTTCGGCCAGCGTGCCGTGGGCCGACACCGGACGCGCCGTGAGGCCGTATAGCCCGCGCCCAACGCGCTCCAGTTGCCCACGCCGCACCGCCCGCGTCAGGGCCACCCGTGGGATGTCCAGCGGGGCCAGATCGTGCGGGCGCAGCAGTCCCTGCGTGCGCACCAGCTCCAGCAGCTTGTCGGCGGTTGTGTCCATGATCCGGCATATTGTTCCATAACATCGGCAAATGTCAACAACAACCGATGAATAGGAACCCGCGCCATTGGGCGCACACACGAGATGCCGAGAACGCACTATTGGCGGATCGAACTACCGCTTTCGCACCAGCCAAACCAACGGACTGACCGTGAAGATCGTGCTTCGAGAAAATCTCGGCTGTGAGGTCGTCTGGGGCTGATCTTCAGGACGGCGTTCGTCGCGGCGGATTGCTCAGACGGGTGAAACCGTTTTCGTTTCGACCAACGCCTGCAAATGCTCGTGAAGCAATCTCGGGATTTGCCCGCCCTTGAGAAGCACACCGGCTTCCATGTTCTGTTCCATCGCGTGACCGGTCAGGTTAGCGCTGGTGATGAAGCACACGTCACCGTCGGCGACCGCGACCTTGGCGTGAACACGTCCATCAGCGAATGGGGCCGCACGTTCACGCCAAGCGTAGAGCTTCGCGGTGGAAACCAGCGTCCGCATCTTGCCGATTACGTCGAACGAGATGCTGCCGCCGTGATTCTGCGACGATTCGAGGAGCATGGAGATACTCACACTGCGGGCGGTGGCGTCGTTCAGCGACTTTACGATGGTCGAGACGTCGTAGGCCACGAAGCTGGTGACGAACAGGTTTTGTTTGGCCGCGCCGATGACTTGCAGTAGCGCCTGTTCCGTTCGACGGGCGGAGACGAAGGGCGTCGTCGGCCCCGTCCACACGAGTTCCGTAGACTGGTGCTTCGATACGTTCTCGAAGGCATGGCCTGCGGCGAGCAGCATCGAGGCCAACTCGGCGGAACCGACCGACGTGGCCTGCCACGCATCGACGAGACGTTCGACGACGGCTTTGGCCGTGGCCGTGCCGACGACATCTGACAGGGAGACGTTCGCCTCCACGTCCTCGATCTTCCGAACCGCGCCCGCCAGTGCCCGCACCTTCTCCGGCGACACGAGACAGACCACGGCTGTGACGGCTTCCAGCAGTCTTTCCATGTCACTGGCCCGCGAAGAAGGCGGCATCCCCTCGGTCGAGGGTCTGCACCAGCAACGATCTGTCGAGGTAACGATTGCCTCGTTCGCAGGAGGTCTCGGCAACCAGGCTGCACGCATGGCAGGCCGCCGCGTGCAGCGAGCGATCTTTGCTCGGATCGTGCTCGGAACAGAGCGGATCGGATGAGCAGATCTTCGACCGATTCAGCGCCTGTCGGAACAATCGCCCGAGGTTTTCCGGCTTGCCGAGATCGACGAGGCCACCCAGCGTCCCATCGGAATCGGCGGCCGCCGTGTAGATGAGGATGCCCGCTTGCGGGTTCGTGCTCGACACGTCGGCATAGATGCGTTCGCGGATGCTCGCCGCGTTGTAGCCGCATTCCAGCGCCAGCTCGCGGATGAGCAGGTGTGAGAGCGTGTGGAGCATGGCGTAGCGGATGCCGGGGTAGCCCTCGTTCGGGTCGAGGTGGCGCGAATTGCGCCATCCGCCATGACCCGCCCTGAGCATCCGATCCACGAGCTGGACGCCAGCTTGCGCCTCCCACGTCCGCAGCGCCGTTTCGTCGAACTGGATGAAGATGCCCTCACCGTGAACCTGATTCGCGGGCACCCAATCCGGTTTGCGACGCGCGAGGCCCGCCATCTGCGGACGCTCATTCGGATCGCTCGACTCTTCGGGAGCTTCCACGCGGGTGAAGCCCAACAGGGCATTGACCTCGCGCAATCTCTCCAGCAGCGGCACTCTGGCGATTCGGCTCTCGAAGCCGGGCGGCGTGGCGACCTTCTTGCTCATGAAGTGCGGGTAGTCGGCAGGCGGGTTGGCCGCCGTCAGCACTTCCCACTCCGGCCCCTTGATGTCGGCTTCGCCGACCGCCTCCTGACCGCCGCCGTTGCGATGCGCCTCGATGGCTGCCCAGATGTCCGATGCCGGGTACTTGTCGATGCCTGGCAAGGCTCCGGTCTTTTTAAGCGCCTTCACCGTCACCGCGACGGCGACCTCGGAATCCAGCGCGGGAACGGACGCACGAGCACGCCGATGTGCGCTTCCGCCGACCACGGATCGACGAGTTCGTTTTTCTGGAACGGGGGCATGCGCAGGTTTTCCACCTGTGCGCCGAGCACCTTGCGGACGGCAGCGAGCAGGCGCGGCTCGCCGATGGGCTGGCAACGATCTTTCTCCCACTGATCGATGCCCAACGTCACCACCGACAGGCTCGGCAAGTCGATCAGAGCGCCCGGCCCGTACGTCCAGAGCAGTTGGCTGGGGCGAACCTCCCCGACGGGTGTTCGATTTGTGGTCATGGTCAGTCCTCGTCCTTCGGCACTGGACGCGGCTTCCAGCCATGGTCGTCCGATATGTGTCCCGTGTTCATGATCAGGCGCACGCCCGGCTCAACCTCTCGCATCGACATCGGCACCGTCCAGTTGTCCCACGCATGGGTGCCCGGCGACTTGACTAGCCCGACCATCGTCGCTGCTTGCTGCCCACGCTTTTCGTAGGCCAGCGTGCGACCAGGAACGCTCACTTCCTTCGCCCATTCGTCCGCGCGTTCCTTCAGTTCACGCTCGGCCAGGCTCTTGATGGTGGTCGTCTCGCTGACGTTCCAAGCGCGCCGCACCAGCACATCAATGGCCTCGGTGATCTCGGGCTTGGTGGATGTGTCCAGCTCGCTCGCACCCACGTTCGGACTGAAAACGTCGTTCTCCAGCCGCATCAGGGAGAGCAGCGCGCCGGTCAGGCCGCGATCCATCGCGCGCGGCGAGAACGGCGTCACTGACTGCGCTTCCACATGCTTGTAAAAGGTCGCGTGGTAGTGTTCGAAGGTCTCGTAGTGCGAGAGGTCGCGCGGACGCGCCCACGTGAGCACCGTACAGACCAAGCCGGGGAAGGAACGCCCCACGCGACTGGTGGCCTGGATGTATTCCGCCGTGCCCTTGGGCTGGCCGTTTACCGCCATCAGGCCCAAGCGATTCACGTCAACGCCCACTGACAACATGTTGGTGGCCAGCACCACGTCGATCGCCCGAGTGTCACCCTCGTTCCATTTCGTCACGAACTTCCCTGCAGCTGGATCGAGCGTGGCCTTGAACTTGACCTCCAAATCGTCGAGGTATTTCGGGATGTCCTGATTGGAGACACGAGAAGTCAGCTCGCGGATGTTATTGACGCTGCGCTGCGCGAGCGCGGGTCGATCGACCATGCTCATCTGTACGCGGTAAGAACGCGTCTGCACATCGTCCTCGGCCAAGCGCCGCATCCCGCCCAGCTCGCGCAGCGAGTTGAAGTAACCGACGGTCGTCATGTACGGGTCGGCGGGTTCGCCGAAACGGTCGAACAGGGCTTGGGCGGCAGTGAGGAAGGCGGTATAGACGCGAATCAGCATTGCAGGCCGCGAACTGCCGGGCGAGCACACGCCGAGATAACGCCGTCCTGGCCGCGCCTCGATCGGGCGCTGAACCGAGAAATAGTTGTCCTCCACGTCCAAACCATGTGGGGGAAACACCGACACCCGCCGCATGAACACGTTGTTCACCTGTTCCTTGGCTTTGCGTACCGTCGCGGTGGACGCGACGATCTTGGGTTTGACCGTCTTGCCATCGAGCGTCCAGCCTGACAGTTCATCGACGGCGGATTCGTACAGCCCGACCATCGTACCCAGCGGGCCACTGATGAGGTGGAACTCGTCTTGGATGATCAGGTCGGGCGGGCGGATCGGTGCGACATTCTTGACCTTGACCGCAGGCAGACTCTTCCCAGCGGTGTGATTGCCCGTGCAATCGCAGTCAGGCCACAACAGGCCGTGACGCTCGCATTCTTGATTCACGCGCCCGAACAGCGTGCGCACCTGTCCGCGCCACGCCATCATGGCGAACTTGTCCACCGTGGCGATCATCATCGTCGGCGGGCGGTGGTAGCCGCCATGATCTGGTCGGCATCGCTCGTCGGATCACGCACGACGTCGCTCGCAGCGATCACCGGACGGTTGGCGAGGACGACGTTTCGGAAGTCCTCCGGATATTCGAAATGATCCGGGTCGAGCAGCCGCAGCACATTGAACAAGTCGTCCGAACCGAGGTTGATCGGCGTCGCCGATAGCATCAACTGGTGCGTGCTGACATCCCTCAGCAAGCTGCCTGTCCGCCACGCGCCCGTTTCCTCGTTGCGCATGTAGTGCGCTTCATCGAAAATCACCAAGTCCAACAGCGGTTCTTGATCCGCATGCTGGTAGAGCAAGTCGGCGAGCCGGGCGCGAACCGTTCGCTTGGGCTTGTCGCTCTCGTTGGCATCCCAATCGCTCGGCACGCGGATGCCTTGGTAGCTGACGATCCATGCGCGTTCCCGATGCTCCGTCGAAGCCAGTTCCTGACGCAACGTTTCCGCATCGACGACACGCGCGTCCAGACCGAAGCGCGACGAAAGCTCCAACCGCCACTTTTCCCGCAGCATGGCTGGGCACACCACCAGCAGGCGACGCATGTCGTAGCGGGCACGCAGCTCCGTCCAGATCAATCCTGCCTCGATTGTCTTGCCAAGACCCACTTCGTCCGCGATCAACAGACCGTTGACGGGGGAATCCAGCAAGGTGAGCAAGGGCTTGTACTGATGCGGATAGAAGTCGGTCTGGGTCAGGCCCATGGCATAGACGACGTTCGACAGTCGTCCGGCCAGATGGATGTGGGTCAGCAGCTGGCGCAGGTCATCCACCCGTCCGTAACGTCCTTCGCGGATCAGTTCCAGAGGATCGTCACCGCCCGCATCGGCCGCGACCAACTCCTCCTCGTAGTGCCAATCCAGACGCCCATTCCAGTTCACGCGGTACTGCGGGCCGGACGCACGCGCGCGCGTCTGATCGGTGACCGTGCCGATCTTGGCCGGATCATCGATATGGCGGACGAGTTGCCCCGGACGCCAAGTCATATGCTCTCCAGCAAACGTGCAATAGCCTCGGGAGACGGCAACTGGTCTTTCAGTTTCTTCGGTAGCGTCTTGGTGATCTCGTAAGTCGCTACGCCGATGGGCTTGCGCGCGTCGCGCAGCGCGTATTCGACGATGGTGCGGGTTTTCTCCTTGCACAGGATGATGCCGATGGACGGGTTCTCGTCCTCCTGCCGCACCTGCGCATCCAGCGCCGCGAGGTAGAACTGCATCTTGCCGACGAACTCCGGTTCAAACTCGCCGATCTTCAACTCGATGGCGACCAGTGCGCGTAAGCGGCGGTGGAACAGCAACAGATCGATGAAAAAGTCCTTCCCTTCTACCTCCAGCCGATACTGACTACCCATGAAGGCGAACATGCCGCCCATGGCGCGCAGGAAGTCCTCGATGCGGGCGATCAGCGCGCGTTCCAGCTCGCGCTCGCTGTGCTGCTCGCCGAGTTCGAGGAAGTCGAAGGCGTATTCGTCCTTCACCGCCAGCTTGGCCTGCGCGCGCAGGGCCGGGGTCAGCGCCTGGTCGAAATTGGTCTGGCCCAGCAGCGACTTTTCGTAGCTCTGGTTGTCGATCTGGTGAGCCAGCACATTCTTCGACCAACCGAACTTTCGTGCCATGCGCAGGTAGAACTCGCGCTCCTGCGCGTCCCCGCAGCGTTCGAGGATGAGCAGGTTGTGGCTCCAGCCGATTTCTCGCACCATTGGTGCGAGTTTTTCCGCGCCGCTAAGCTCATCGCCAAGCTGGACAAGCGCATCGGCGAGCTGGGGCAACGCATTGCCGCCGAGACGCAATCGGCCAGTGAAGCGATGGCCGCTGCCGAGGGTGAGTTCGTCTTGCCCGAGGCACTGACCAAACTTGATGTTGAGTTGCGGGTGGCGCGCGCCACGCTGGAGAACGTCAACGAAAAGTTGCAGACGGTGGATGCAGAGATCGCCGCCATCCCCGGTCAGATCAATGACGCAGAACGT
Source organism: uncultured Ottowia sp. (assembly GCA_964527755.1). Classification (GTDB taxonomy): domain Bacteria; phylum Pseudomonadota; class Gammaproteobacteria; order Burkholderiales; family Burkholderiaceae_C; genus Ottowia. The sequence continues at coordinate 9,889 of CAZGOL010000017.1, read as the reverse complement.
GCCTTCAAGCACCACCAGTCCAGCGTCGCAAAAATCGAACTCCAAGAACAGCTGCCACAGGTCTACGACGTGCTGGCCCGTGCTGCAGTGGCATCGCGCAATGCCGGGTTCAGCACGCACAGCGAGCGCAAGCTCGAGATCGATATTCCGCACCAGTATCTGGAAGCCGCCCGCACCAAGCTTGCTGCAGAAAGGCCCTGCGCATGAAGCGTGAGGCAGGCGGCGGGCAGTCGTGGCATATCCGCCGCCCGCCTTGGATGGGTGTGCATTCAGCCCGTCCGACTCCGCCGATGCCACGTAGGGCCCGCCGGCGCCAAGCGCGAAAGGCATCACGCAAACCGGCATCTCTTGCAACCGATCCCATCCAGAAACTGGAGCTCATCCCATGAGTCATCACATTCTTTTTTCCCACGGCCAGCACGCCGTGTCGATGCAGGTCGAAGTCCTCGGCTGGTTCGCCGCTGGTCACAACGTGCTGTGGATTCCCATCGTCGAGGTCGGCAGCGAGCCGGGTGCTGTTGTGCAGGCGCGGTCGCAGGCCGAGGCGCTCGGCTTGCCGTATCTGCTGGACAGCATGGACGAATTTGCCCGGTTGCCGGAGGGCGTCAAGGGCTGGGTGTTCCCGGCGCATCAGGACGACACCTGCATTGTCGCCACGCGGAGCGGAGCCAAAGTGAGCTTCGGCGCACTGCGCCATCCCGTCACGGGCGAAGCGATCAGCTACCGCACCGATACGGAGTCCGCCGTCGGTTTCACGCCGCCCTGGGCAAAACAGCCACAGAGCGCGGTTTGACCTTGGCTTCTGGTCGCCACAGCGCCTGAATGCGGACGTCTCAACACTCAGGAGAATTTCGATGAGCAGCAAACCCAACACGGGCGTCGGCACCGTGTCGGCGCAGATCGCGGCCTTGCCCGCGTTGCCGATGGCTGATCTCTGGTCGCTGTGGGATCAGCACTTTCCCCGGCGGCCCAGCCATCGCAATCGCCACTACGTGGAGTCGCGTCTGGCCTACCGTATCCAGGAGCAGGCCTGCGGCGCACTGCCGACCAACATCCGCAAGATGCTGGTCGAGGCCGGGGCCAAGCATTCCAAGATCAAGTCAGCCGCCGGACGCAGCGCGCAGACCTTGTTGATGCCCGGCACCACGCTGATCCGCGAATGGGATGAACGCGAATACCGAGTCACCGTCACGCCCGACGGCCTGTACGAATTGAACGGGCAGGTATTCAAGAGCTTGTCAGCAGCGGCGCGCCACATCACCGGCACGCAGTGGAACGGGCCGAGGTTCTTTGGTTTGCGCGATGGAAAAGCGGGTGCGTAATGAACGCGCCGCTTGCCTCCCCTGCTTTGCCACCGAAGCGCTGCGCCGTGTACTGCCGCGTGTCCAGCGACGAGCGTCTGGATCAATCCTTCAACTCCATCGATGCCCAGAAAGAAGCCGGGCAGGCCTTTATTGCCAGCCAGCGTGCCGAAGGCTGGATCGCCGTGACCGATGACTACGACGATGGCGGTTTCTCTGGCGGCAATATGGATCGGCCTGCGCTGCGCCGGTTGATGGCGGACATTGAGCGCGGGCTGATCGACATCGTGGTGGTCTACAAGATCGACCGCCTCTCGCGATCCCTGGCTGATTTTGCCCGGATGGTCGATGTGTTCGACCGCCACCGCGTGTCCTTCAGCGCCGTCACCCAGCAGATCAATTCGGCCACCTCGATGGGCCGCTTGATGCTCAACGTCCTGCTGTCCTTTGCCCAGTTCGAGCGCGAGGTCACCGGCGAGCGCATCCGCGACAAGATTGCCGCCAGCAAGGCCAAGGGGATGTGGATGGGCGGGCCGCTGCCGCTGGGGTACGACGTGCGCGACCGGCTGCTGGTGATCAATGAAACCGAAGCTGCGCTGGTGCGCCGCATCTTCGACGACTTCGTGACGATGCGCTCGGCCACACTGATGGTGAAGGCCTACGGCGCGGAAGGTGTGGTCACCAAGGGCGGCAAGCTCTTCACCAAGCAGACCCTCTACAAGATGCTGCACAACCGGATGTACCTGGGCGAGATCGTGCACAAGGGCCAGAGCTTCCCCGGCCAGCATCAGGCCATCGTTACACAGGCGCAGTGGGATGCGGTGCACGCGCTGATCGCTACCGATGGCATAGCGCGTCGGCGCGACACCAACGACCGCCAGCGTGAACCCGTGCTGTTGCGTGGCCTGCTGTTCACGTCCGACGGTGAACGGCTGGTGCCCAGCTATACCGTCAAGAAGGGCAAGACCTACCGCTACTACACGCCGGTCAAGCACCGGCGGTTTGGCGCGTGGGCCAGCAGCCACGGGCCGTTGCCGGCGGTGCCCATCGAGGAATTGGTCACGCAGCAAATCGTCGCAGCGCTGTCGGCACCGCACCTCGTCCAGTCAGTGTGGGATCGGATGCAGCAGATTCGGCCCGACCTCACCGAACCACAGGTCGTGCTGCCGATGCGCAATCTGGCCGGGATGTGGCGGGAAATGTTTCAGGCAGAGCAATGCCGACTGGCGCAATTGCTGATCGAGCGCGTGGTGATTGGGGGTGGCGGGCTGGAAATCATCTGGCGCGATCAGGGTTGGCAGGAGCTCGCCGGTGAGTTGGCGCCCGGCACCATCGGCGCGGAATTGCAGGAATGGGAGCAACAGGAGGAAGCCGTATGAAACCAAAGGTGCAGACACTGGGCGCAGCCATCGCCCGTGAACGCAACGACGGCGGGCAGGTGAAATTGTCGACCTTCATCCCGCTGAAGATCCGCAGACGTGGCGGCAGTAAGGTGGTGGTGCGCCCCGATGGGCAAACTGAATCACAGGGCAAGCTCGCGGCCCAGATCGACCAGCCGCTGCTGGTGGCGCTGACGCGAGCCTTCTACTGGCAGCAGTTGCTCGACGACGGCGTGGTTGGCAGCGGCAGTGAGATCGCTCAGCGCGAAGGCCTGCATCACTCGACGGTCAATGAACTGCTGCGCCTGACCCTGCTGGAGCCCGCCATCATCCAGACCATTCTTGCAGGCCAACAGCCCCGCTGCATGAGCCTGCTGTGGTTTCAGCGCAATCCGCTGCCGACCGACTGGGTGGCGCAGCGGGAGGTGGTGGCGAGGTTTGACGCCTGACCGGGTTACGAGCCCTCAATCACCCGAGCCACATCACCGTGGCATTCGGTGCACTTGCCCACCAGCAGCAAGTCGACGCCCTTGAGGGTGCCGCTGAAATTGGTGATCATTGTTTCATGACGGCACTGGCCGCACCAGACATTGGACAGCAGCCGCTGGCGGATATCCGCTGGAATGGACTCCCAGCGCTGGCGGGCGGGTTTGGTGAATGTAGGCAGTGACTCAATCGCCACGGATCACTCCTCGAACAATTCAGAGTGCGTGCCCGCCCGCACGAAGATGATAACGTTGCCATCCAGGCGGTAAATGAGCAGGAAGTCGCCGCCAATGTGACATTCGCGGTGATCGACCCAATCACCCTTCAGCGGGTGATCCAGCCATTCGGGCCCCAGCGGCGCATCGTTGCCGATGAGCAGCAACACTGCCTCCTTCAGCCGCTTCAGGTCGTAGCGGCCAGAGCGCGACAAGCGTTCCCAGTCTTTGAGGAAAGTCTTGGTGTAATCGCACGCCCTGGGCAGCGGCGCCCGCTTACTGCTGGCTGGCTTTTTCGAGGTCATTGATCAGCGCGTCTGCAGACTCAAAACGGGCGGTGCGCGCCTTGGCCATGGTGCGAGCTTCTTCCATTGCGGCGCGGGTCTGGGCGTTGGGCACCTTCAACTCCAACGGGAAGGCCTGGTCGTTGACCACACGCTTGAGCAGAATGCGCACGGCATCCGACACGGACAACCCCATGGCTGCCAGTGCCTCGCTGGCTTGCGTCTTGATTTCGTCGTCCACACGGACGTGCAGCATCGTGGAATGGGCCATGATCAAATCCTCCATTTCTACAATTATGTATCTCGATTGCGATACGGTCAAGCAACTGCAAATAATGCTATGAATGCGTTCGATGCCAGACCGGTGGTCATGGTTGACGATGAACCTGTGCGCGTAAGCCGTTGATTTTGCAAGACCACCATCTGCGCCCACCCGCAGACCAAACAGAGAATAGAGACAGAATCTGAGCCGGAAATGCAGAAAACAGGGCGTTTCGGTAGGCGGCCACCCGCAACACGGCAGGCAGGAACCCCGCGTGGCGCGGGGATTTCAGGCAAGAAAAAGGGCCCGGAGAATATCCGAGCCCTTATGTATGGTGGAGAGGAGGAGGATCGAACTCCCGACCTCCGCATTGCGAACGCGGCGCTCTCCCAGCTGAGCTACCCCCCCACGAAGGAGCGCAATTCTAGCGCGAATCACGCGGTTGGATTCAACAGCGTCTCCATCTCCTGGCGGATCGCAAAAGCGCGGGTTCCACGGTCCATCGCCACGTCCGCCCAGGTCATGCATTGGCCCTTGGCCACCGGCCGCAGCACTTTCACGTCGTGCGCCAGGCCCAGGGGCAGGCCGCCCATGGCCACGGACTTGGATGCCGGTTGCAGCTTGCCCCACACCGTGGTGCCACCTTCGCCGTCCAGCACGTCGCCGGGCTTCAAATCGCGCTTGGCGGTGGCCACCACGTCCGCATGCCAGCCCTGCGCCACGCCGGTGGGCTCGCGCCGCAGGGCAACGCTGGCCACGCTCATGCCCACCTCCAGGCCGATCAGGTGCCAGCGCTTGTACAGGGTGAAGTAGCGGCCCGTGTCGTCGGTGTGGGCGTTGTATTCCTCGAAGCAGTGGCGGACGTAGTCGCTCTCGGCTTCGACCGTGACCCACACGCCCATGCGAATGTCGTAGTCGATCGGCGTGCCGTCAGCGCGCAGGCAGGAGATGACTTCGACCATGCCTTTCTTCTCCAGCACGCCGCCTTCGCTGATGGGACGCGTGAGGTTGGGAATGTCGGCGATGCTGCCGGGCGGGTAGCGCAGGCCGTCCATGGGCACGGCCAAGCCGGTGGCGTTGGCCACTGCCGTACTTTCGATGGCGGGCTTGCTGCCGTCCAGAAAGCTGTTGAACATCTTGGGGTTCAGTCCGCCGCGCGCGGCCTGCTCGGGCGTGAGGCCGTAGTGGCCCCACACGGTGTCGGGTGTGCTCTCGCAGAAGTGCGGCAGCCACTTGTGTCCGCGTCCGGCTGCCACCACCGGAAAGCCGCAGGTGCGCGCCCAGTCGACGAGGTCGCAGATCAGTGCCGGTTGGTCGCCGAAGGCCATGGAATAGACGACGCCGGCCTCGGCCGCGCGGCGCGCCAGCAGCGGGCCGCAAAAGGCGTCGGCCTCGACCGTGACGTTGACCACGTGCTTGCCGTGCGCAAAGGCCTCGAGGCAGTGGTCTACGGCGGCGATGGGGTGGCCGGTGCATTCGACCACGACGTCGATGGCCGGGTGGCGCACCAGCGCCTGCCAGTCGTCGCCGACGTGGGTCGTGCCGGTCTTCAGCGCGGCGTCGATGGAGGCCGCCTGGGCGCGCCCGGCCGGCCAGCCGACGCGGGCCAGGTTGGCGTGCGCAGCGGCGGGTGCGAGGTCGGCGATGGCCACCAGGTGCACGCCCGGCGTGCGCGGCACCTGTGCGAGGTACATCGAGCCGAACTTGCCGGCACCGATCAGGCCGACCCGGATGGGACGCCGGTCGGTGGCGCGTTGCAGCAGCTGGTGGTGAAGGCTCATGAATGTCGGCGTGGCGTGGTGGTCATGCGCGCCGGTGCTCCAGGCGCACTGCACGCTCGATGCAATTCCGGACATTGTGCGGCAACGGGTGAGCGGCGTGGCAACAGGAATTTGCGCCAGAATCGCGCCTGATCATGCCCGCCATTCGCGCCCTGCCCCGTTCGCCCGCCGTCGACGACCGTCCCGATGTCCAGTGGCTGGAGCGCATGTACAGCAACCTCAGGCGGGTGCCCGACCACGGGGACTATTTCGCTCGCTGGACGGCCGAATCGGCGCTCGCACGCAGGACGCTGCCGTGCCGGCTTGATGTTGCCTACGGTCCGCGCGAGCGCGAGCGGCTCGATGCCTTTCCGGCGACGCCCGTCGCTCGCGGCCGCGGTGCGCCGCTGGTGGTGTTCATCCATGGCGGCTACTGGAAGGCAATGGACAAGTCGCAGCACAGTTTCGTCGCACCCGCGCTGCGCGAGGCGGGCGCCGCGGTCGTGCTGCCCAATTACACGCTGTGCCCGCGGGCCAGCATTCCGGAGATCACGCTGCAAGTGGCACGTGCCGTCGCCTGGGCCTGGCGCCATGCGGCCGAGCTGAACGCCGACGCGCGGCGCCTGACCGTGATCGGGCATTCGGCCGGTGGCCACCTGGCGGCCATGATGCTGGCGTGCGCCTGGGATGTGTTCGACGCGCGGTTGCCGCCCGACGTGGTGCGTGCGGCCATGGGGGTGTCAGGGCTGTACGACCTGCTCCCTCTGATGCTCACGCCCAGCCTGCAGGAGGCGCTGCGGATCACGCCGCGCCAGGCGCACGACGCCAGCCCACTGAGGTTGCCACCCCCTCGCCGCGGCCGACTGGTGAGCGTGGTCGGCGGACGCGAGAGCGGCGAATACCTGCGACTCAATCGCGCGATCCAGCAAGCCTGGGGGTCAGCGCGCGTGCCGATCGCCAAGACGCTGCCAGGGCTCAACCACTTCAGCATCCTGGACGCGCTGGCCACGCGGGAGCACCCGCTCAACCGGATGGCGCGCCAACTGATCCGGAGCTGAAGCAGCGCCAAAATCCGGCCGTTTCGCTATTCAATCGATAGCTGCTATGGCTTGATGTGCAGGCATTTGAGCCTTTTTGATTCCAGAACAGGGGCGTCCAGGCGTTCACATCAGCAGGTGTTCGCCAGCGTTGTCGCCGCCCAGGATGACGTAGTTGACGGTCCGGATGTCCAGCAGTTTCCGGCCGCCGGCGTAGCTGATCGAGCTTTGCACGTCCTGCTCCATCTCCACCAGGGTGTCGGCCAGCCGGCCCTTGATCGGCTCCAGGATGCGTTTGCCCTCCACGTGCCGGTACTCGCCCTTGTTGAAGTCGCTGGCCGAGCCGTAGTACTCCTTGAACAACTGGCCGTCGACTTCCACCGTCTTGCCCGGTGACTCCTCGTGCCCCGCGAACAGCGAGCCGATCATCACCATCGACGCACCGAAGCGCACGCTCTTGGCGATGTCGCCGTGGTGGCGGATGCCCCCGTCGGCCACGATCGGCTTGGTGGCCACGCGCGCGCACCACTTGAGCGCCGACAACTGCCAGCCGCCGGTGCCGAACCCGGTCTTCAGCCGCGTGATGCAGACCTTGCCCGGCCCGACGCCCACCTTGGTGGCGTCAGCGCCCCAGTTCTCCAGATCGATCACCGCCTCGGGCGTGGCCACGTTGCCGGCGATGACGAAGCTGCCCGGCAGCTTCGCCTTGATGTGCGCGATCATGTCGCGCAGGGCATCGGCGTGGCCATGCGCGATGTCGATGGTGATGTACTCTGGCGCGATGCCGTCGCTGGCCATTCGATCGACGGCAGCGTAGTCGGCCGGCTGCACACCCAGCGAAATCGAGGCGTACAACCCGCGCGCCTTCATCGAATGCACGAACGCCACGTTGTCCAGGTCGAAGCGGTGCATGACGTAGAAATAACCATGCTCGGCCAGCCACGCGCACATCGGCTCGTCGACCACCGTCTTCATGTTGGAAGGCACCACCGGCAGCTTGAAGCGGCGCCCGCCGAAATCGACGCCGGCATCGCACTCGCTGCGGCTCTTGACGCGGCATTTGCGCGGCAGCAGAAGGATCTGGTCGTAGTCGAAGATTTGCATGAGGTTCCAAGCTCCATTCTGGTCAGAAGAACAAGGGGCGCTTGGCCTGGTCACCGGTCGTGCACCAGTGGCGAACGGGCACAAAAAACCGGGCCAAGAAATCTTGGGCCCGGTGTCTGATTGTAGGGGCTTTCCATGCGCGCCGTGCGGCTGGCCGACCGGCGCCGGCTTCCTACAATCGCCCGATGACTTCGCATCCGGGCGCGCCGGCAACCGACTTGCCCCTGCTGGCCGGCCTCAACGCCGAGCAGCGTGCCGCCGTCACCCTGCCCGCCGAACCTGCCCTGATCCTGGCTGGCGCCGGCTCGGGCAAGACCCGCGTGCTGACCACGCGCATCGCCTGGCTGCTGCAGACGGGCCAGGTGTCGCCCGGCGGCGTGCTGGCCGTCACCTTCACCAACAAGGCGGCCAGGGAGATGCTCACGCGCCTGACCAGCATGCTGCCGCTGAACGTGCGCGGCATGTGGATCGGCACCTTCCACGGCCTGTGCAACCGCTTCTTGCGTGCGCACCACAAGCTGGCCGGGTTGCCGCAGGCGTTTCAGATCCTGGACACGCAAGACCAGCTCTCGGCCATCAAGCGCCTGTGCAAGCAGCATCAGGTGGACGATGAGCGCTATCCGCCGCGCCAGCTGCAGTGGTTCATCGCCGGCAGCAAGGAGGACGGCCTGCGCCCGGCCGACGTGCCCGCGCGCGATGCCGAGGCGCGCCGCAAGGTCGAGATCTACCAGATGTACGAAGACCAGTGCCAGCGCGAGGGCGTGGTGGACTTTGGCGAGCTGATGCTGCGCAGTTATGAGCTCTTGCGAGACAACGACGCGGTGCGCGAGCACTACCGCCGGCGCTTTCGCCACATCCTGATCGACGAGTTTCAGGACACCAACCGCCTGCAATATGCGTGGATCAAGCTGATCGCCGGCCTGCCGGCCGAGGGCGGCGGCGGGGCAATTTTGGCGGTGGGTGATGACGACCAGAGCATCTACGCCTTTCGCGGCGCGCGCGTGGGCAACATGGCCGACTTTGTGCGCGAGTACCACGTGGCGCACCAGATCAAGCTGGAGCAGAACTACCGCAGCCACAGCAACATTCTGGATGCGGCCAACCAGCTCATCAGCCACAACCAGGGCCGCCTGGGCAAGAACCTGCGCACCGACGCGGGCGCGGGCGAGCCGGTGCGCGTGCTGGAGGCGCCCAGCGATTTTGCCGAGGCCGAGTGGGTGGTGGACGAACTGCGCCAGTTGGTCAAGAGCGAGGACTACGACAGACGTGAAATTGCCGTGCTCTACCGCAGCAACGCGCAAAGCCGCGTGCTGGAGACGCAACTGTTCAACGCCGGCGTGCCCTACCGCGTGTATGGCGGACTGCGCTTTTTCGAGCGCGCCGAAGTCAAGCACGCCCTGGCGTACCTGCGCCTGCTGGAGAACCCGCGCGACGACACCAGCTTTCTGCGCGTGGTCAACTTTCCGCCGCGCGGCATCGGCGCGCGCACGCTGGAGTCCTTGCAGGACGCAGCGCGCGGCTTGGGCACGTCGCTGCACGACGCAGTCAGCAGCCTGAGCGGCAAGGCCGGCGCCAACCTGGCCGCTTTCGTGGCCAAGCTGGACGTGCTGCGCGAGCAGACCACCGGCCACACGCTGCGCGAGATCATCGAGCAGGTGCTGGAGGCCAGCGGCCTCATCGAGCACTACCGCGGCGAGAAGGAAGGACAGGACCGCATCGAGAACCTGCAAGAGCTGGTCAACGCCGCCGAGAGCTTTGTGACGCAGGAAGGCTTTGGGCGCGACGCGGTGGCGCTGCCCATCGATGAACAGGGGCGGGTTCTGACGCAGAGTCCTGCGAGCCAAGGCCTTGACATGAGCGCGCCGGTGCTGGATGCGCCGCTGCCTCTCGCCCCAACCCTCTCCCCAGAGGGGCTAGGGAGCCATGCACTCCCTCTCCCGCTGGCGGAAGAGGGTCGGGGTGGGGGTGCGGCGGTGGACGCGGAAACCGGGGAAACCTTGAGCCCGCTGGCCGCCTTCCTCACCCACGCCGCGCTGGAGGCCGGCGACAACCAGGCCCAGG